>JALOMO010000138.1 GCA_025455395.1 Bacteroidales bacterium | reverse complement strand
TCCTTAGTAAGGAGGGGTGTCCGCCAGCCGGCGGACGGGGAGGTCTGTTTCTGTTAAGGATTACTCACCCGCTTCGCGGGATCGTGATCCTGAGTTGGGAATGACTGCAAGCAAAAGCCTGTCACTCGCTTCGCTCGCTCCAACCTTTGTTTTTTCTTTTGCTCCTGAAAGCAAGCTTTCGTCGCACAGAAAAAACAAAGCCTGTCCCGCCATGCGGCGGGACAGGCTTTTGCTTGTCGGGGTAGCAGGATTCGAACCTGCGGCCCTCTGGTCCCAAACCAGATGCGCTAACCGGACTGCGCTATACCCCGCTTCGACCTCCGTATCCGCCATTTGGCGGAGAAGGAGGTGTTTGTTCTCCGAAAAGAGATTGCAAAAGTATAAACTTTTTCGTAATTTCAACCCTTAATCGCTTTTATTACCACCACACAAACCTTTTGGCACCGGGTTTGTTATAGGTTAAACATAAAATAATGTACAATGATGAAAAGAGCACTCACAGTTTTGGCACTTACGGCATTCATAATCTTACCGGCTATGTCACAGAAATCGTTCTATGACTTCACAGTCCAGACCATCGACGGTGAAGAGTTCAGCATGGCTGACCTAAAGGGCAAGAAGGTAATGATAGTGAACACCGCCTCAAAATGCGGCCATACACCTCAATATAAAGACCTTGAGCTCCTTCATAAGGCCTATAACAAGAATCTCGTTATTATCGGGTTCCCCGCAAATAACTTCAGGGAACAGGAGCCCGGGACAAATGAAGAGATTAAGGATTTCTGCACCAGCAATTACGGTGTTACATTCCCGATGATGGCAAAGATTTCCGTTAAAGGCGATGATATGCACCCGCTTTACCAGTGGCTTACCAAAGCATCAGCCAACGGCAAGCTTGATTCGGACGTAGCCTGGAACTTCCAGAAATACCTTATCGATGAGAACGGCAAACTGGTCGGCTATTTCAAGCCGGGCGTCAAGCCTCTCT
Source organism: Bacteroidales bacterium (assembly GCA_025455395.1). GTDB lineage: Bacteria > Bacteroidota > Bacteroidia > Bacteroidales > VadinHA17 > SR-FBR-E99. Next base: position 5,859 of record JALOMO010000138.1, on the reverse strand, counting down.
CAGATGAGGTTGTTACCTGGGTGACCAAGGGACAGTTCACACAGGCGAAATAACATATATTTTCACTTCTTGATTACCGGCCGGTTCTCCGGCCGGTTTTTTTTGTGACATTAACTACTCATCTGACGGCAAGAGCGGGCTCTGTCCCTTTTATAAAGATATCTGTCCCGGTAAGGTTCAGCGCCTCAACCCGTTCAAATCCTTTGTCGGTGGTCAGCAGTCTGTCATTCCCCTTTATCAGGTTGAGGAATATCATGGCGTAGTCTTCCGGAGCTAACGACGCTCCGCTATTACCATCCTTTAAACTGTTCCTGAAGCAGGGAATGAGTATCTGCAACTCCTCCCTGTTAAGTCTCTCCCTCAGTTTCTCAACCCTGCTGTGCTCAAGGGCAAAGTCTCTGAACAGCAATGGATTACGCCTGAGGATGTCTGCCAGAAGCCTGGTGCGCTCCGAAGTGTACCTTTTGAGTACACCTTCAAACCTTCCTCCGGAAGAGACTATCTCCCTGAGAGGTCTTATTATCGAATTAATCTCAGTATCAACAACAGCATTGTATATTTCTGCCTTGTTCCTGAAATACATATAGACTGTGCGCCTGCCCCTTCCTGCAGCAGATGCAATGGTCTCCATCGTTGTCAGTCTCAGCCCCCTCGTCGCAAAAAGTCCGGCTGCGACACCAATGATCATATCACGGGTACTTTTCTTTGCCATTGCACAAATCATCAATTATGTGCAAATCTATTAAAAACAGAAGATTTTTCACTTACCTTTATTTCTTTAATGTACCAAAAAGCGATAAATGAGACGGTTATTATTCATTTTTATGTTTTCCATGCCGTTGCTCCTTCAGGGACAGGCGATCTTTGATATACCGCTGAGCGAAAGGACTACAGGATATGACATTGCTGCCGTGCTTGACCCGGATAGCAAAACGGTAACGGGTGAAATGACAGCGTGGTGGGTTAACCGATCGGCAATGCCGGTTGATCATGCGATGCTTCACCTTTATCTTAATGCCTTCAGCAGCAACAAGAGCTCATTTGCTGCATCAGGCCGCTGGTCTCCTGCCGGCGATGAAGGTTATGGCTATGTAAGAATAAGCAGGTTAATGGATGCCTCCGGCAATGATCTGACCAGGTCAATGCATTTTGTTGCCCCCGACGACGGGAATATCAATGACCGGACCGTTCTTCAGATAGATCTTACTGCACCAATAAATCCGGGTGATACTTTGAAATTAAATATGCTCTTTGAGTCAAAACTTCCTTCTCCCATTGTGAGAACCGGTTACAATAAAGACTACTTCTGGGTTGCCCAGTGGTTCCCCAAGTTTGGTGTTTATGAGCCTGCCGGTATGCGACAGAGAGAGAGTGACGGCTGGAACTGCCACCAGTTTCATCCTAACTCGGAGTTTTATGCAAACCACTCCGTCTATAATGTCTCAGTCACGATTCCTTCTGATTATATAGCCGGCTCAGGAGGACTGCTCCTTGAGGAGATGGATAACGGTGACGGAACAAAGAAAATAAAATGGAGAGCAGAAGATATTGTTGATTTTGCCTGGACGGCGTGGCCCGGATACAAGGTCGTCACGGATAAATGGAGGGGAGTGGATATTACTTTCCTTACCTCGGAGCGAGGCCTCAAGATAGCTGACAACCAGGTCAATGCCGTTAAGTACGGACTGGAGTACCTCGATGCCCGGGTGGGGCCTTATCCATGGCCTCATCTTACCTTTGTCGACCCTCCCGTGGAGGGGTCCGGTGCTGGCGGAATGGAGTATACAACAATCTTTACGTCTGCAGGGAGCGGCCTTGTCCCTTCATTCCTGAGAATGGCAGAGATGGTAACGATACATGAGTTCGGCCATGCATATTTCATGGGGATTCTTGCCAGCAATGAGTTCGAGGAGCCATGGCTTGATGAAGGAGTGAACTCTTACTGGGAAGAGCGGATAGTTGATCATTATTATGGCGACGGATACGGCCTGATCAGATTACCTTTTATTAAGTTCTCAGATGCAGATATGGCAAGAACCAGCTATATCGGATCTCCCTCAAGGCAGGCTGCCACAAATAATCTGCCCTCATGGTTATACCCACACGGTACATATGGGATGATGTCGTATCAAAAAGCAGCTACATGGCTTCATACTCTTGAGGGTTTGATAACAACTGAGACGATGGATAATGTCTTCCGCGAGTTTTACAGAAAGTGGGCTTTCAGACATCCGTCAGGAAAGGATTTCATTGAAACTGTAAATGATGTTGTCAGAAGAGAACATGGTGAAAAATTCGGGAAGGATATGAACTGGTTCTTTGACCAGGTCCTCTACGGAACGGAGGTATGCGATTACCGTGTATCCGGTGTTTCGAACCGGAAGATTACCGGTTATTCAGGAATTGTTGACGGCGATTCGGTGACATTCACACGCAGTGACCGCAAGAGCGATACTCTCTATCTTGCAAAAGTCGGAATAGAGAGGATGGGAGGGATGAAGCTCCCGATAGAGGTGCTTGTCAGTTTCGATAACGGTGATGAGATACTTGAAGAGTGGGACGGCACTGCCCGCTTCACAGACTTTGAATACCCGGGAACAAGGAAGGTTACAAGGGTCACAATAGATCCGGACAGCAAGATCGACCTTGATGTCAACAGGATCAACAACTCATGGACTGATGACCCTGAATTCCCTGCTTCGGGCCGGATGATGACAAAATATGTATTTCTAATGCAGATGCTCATATCATTATTTACAATTTAATAAGAGGGAGATGGATTATTTCAGGATTTTGAAAAGAGGAGCCGTGGCGGCGGCAACATCATACAGGCTTATTCTGGTAATGTGGCTGACAGCACTCATGATGGTATTGCTGGTGGCACTGCCGCTGAAGAGCATTCTCAAGGGGGTCTTTGACAGAAGCCTCGCCACGGAAAGGATGCTTGACGGATTTGATGCAGGACTGGCTGGTGATATGGGTCAGAGCTTCGGGTACCTCATTGGCGCTGCATCATTCGGAGGTCTGTTGCTGATACTTGCCGGATTTCTCCTTTTTACATTCTTCGCCGGTGGACTATTCACAAGGTTCACTATAGCCTGGGGAGACCTTAATGTGGCTTCATTCATGAAAGCCTCTGCAAGGAATTTCTTGCCGTTCCTTATGCTGGCACTGTTGATGACACTGATCATATTTGCCTGGACCGCCCTGATAATAGGTGTTCCTGTCGGGATTGTAGCGGCGGTGACAGAAGGGTCGATTATGGGTTCGAGGTTGATGCTGATACCTTTCATCATATGGGCACTTGGTATGCCTGTATGGCTGCTGGTAACCGATCACTCCCGCCGCTGGATGGCAGCCACAGGATCAGGGAAGATCTTCCGGGCCATGGGGGCAGGCTTCAAAGCACTCAGGAGAGGGTTCCTGAGATCATACAGCACAATGGTGACACTCTTCATTGTCAACGTACTGTTTTTCGGGGCAGCTTTATGGATTGCAACATTTTCGGTACCTGAAAGGGGAGGGCTGATCTTTCTCTTCTTCCTGGCGACACAGGCACTGTTCATCCTCAGGCTCTTCCTGAAAGCCTGGAGATACGCTACAGTATCAGAGCTGGCTCTCATTCAGGCATGATATAGTAGTAGGAGGCAAGACCATAATAAATTGTGGTCTTCAGCCAGTGCCAGAGCTCTATATCAGCATTTATTGATTCATTGAAGGGGATTGCATCAGGAGCCCTTTACCGCCAGTTTGCGGATCGATGGGAAGGGGCTGACTTTCGCCACACCCTCTATTTTCCAATATTGTCATCCACCCACAGATTGAATAATAAATTATATTTGAACAATTTTACCGGGATGGAGCGATATACTTTAAATGACCTTGAAAAGCTTACAGGCATAAAGGCTGCGACCATAAGAATTTGGGAGCGTCGCTACCGTCTCATCAAACCTCACCGGACAGAGACTAACCGGAGATGGTATGATGATGAGGACCTGAGACGTATAATGAATATCACCATACTCTACAGGCATGATATAAAGATTTCTGTTATAGGAGAGATGTCAGGGGCTGAGATTGAAGAGAGGGTATCAATGCTGCTGAAGGGAAACCTCAAACCTGATATTCAGATCGACTCACTTATCCTGGCAATGGTTAACCTTGATGAAGCTGCGATAAATGACCAGCTAATGAGGTCAATAATCAACAAGGGCTTCGCTGAGACCTTTTCCGGCATGGTCTTTCCCTTTCTCAGGCGTGTGGGAGAGATGTGGATGACAGGATCTGTTGATGTCGGTGCGGAGCATTTTGTAACCAACCTCTTTCGCCGAAGGCTGATATGTGCCATCGATTCACTTCCGCCTGCTGCCAACCCTGAGAAAAAGAGAGTGCTTATGTACCTGCCTGAAGGGGAGATGCATGAGATGGGACTTCTCTTTTATTGTTTCGTGGTGCGCAAGATGGGGCATGAGGTACTCTACCTGGGTCAGCTCACTCCCTTTGAGGCTGTCGCAGATGTAAGTGACAGGTGGCATCCCGCGGTGGTCATTACCGGCGGAATGACCGGGTTACCTTATACTAAGCCTGATGAATATCTCCGGAAGATCAGTGTCAGGCTGAACGATAAGAAGATACTTGTTGCCGGGGCTCTGGCTTCTCCGGCTGAAAAAATGGGCCTCCCTAATGTTTTTGCATTCAGGAGCGAGTCGGATCTGAGCAAATATCTCTAGCTGTTTAGAGTGCTTTCTGCACCCTGCTCTTTAGCGGGACATACCACCCCCTCCGCCATCCGGCGGAGACCCCTCCTCACTGAGGAGGGGAAATAACAACTTTACATCACCACTCAACCTCCTTCGTCCACCGTAGCTTCAGCGAAGGCGGAACCTTAACCTCAACCTTAACCTCAACCTTAACCTTGACCTCCTTGCCCACTGCTCCTTGCCTGGCCCTCCGTATCCGCCAACTGGCGGAGAAGGAGGGCTAAGTATAAATACCCCTCCAAAATAGGCTTTAATCCCGTTCCCCGTAACAGCTATACTAACTACTTTTGAACTTCCCGTAAATGTGAAAACTTTAACAATGGAAGATCTATATGCCAGGCTGATGCAGGATGTACGTTTTGAGGAAGGACTCAATGCCTGCATGAACTGTGGAATATGCACCGGTATATGCCCGGCAGCAGAGTATTACCACTATGATCCGAGGAACGTGGTTGATCTTGTTCAGACCCGTAACAATGATATTATCAGGGAGCTCCTTCGCAGTGAGACCATCTGGTACTGCGGACAGTGCATGAGCTGTAAGACACGTTGCCCCCGCGGTAATACCCCGGGGATGGTCATCATGGCCCTGCGCAAACTATCACAGGAGCTTGGCTATTTCACTGAATCGGAAAAGGGAAGACAACAGTTCGCAATAAAGAGAACTGTCGGAGACAATGTCCTGAAGCACGGCTACTGCGTGGTCTCTTATGATGTTGATCCTGCCGCACACCCTGAGCAGGGGCCGGCATGGGAACACTATTATAAATACATGGCCGACTCACTGGCACGTCTCGGCGGAGAACTGAACGGCAAAGAAGGGCCCACTCGAAGGATAAGTGATGATGTTCTGGATGAACTGAAAAGCATTTTTGAGGTAACAGGCGGACAGAAACTCTACGACGCCATCGAGGAGGCTTCAGAGAAGAAAGCCGGGGAGATGGGGATGGAGTTTAAGAAAGAAGGCAGGGACTTCGAATATTTCAGGCATGTAGTCTCAGCCGACAGCGGTAACCACCAGACTGAACAGGAGGATGTAAGAAGGGAGGTCTATGAAGCTCGAAGGTAAGAAACGGATATGGGCTGAATACCAGAAGGA
>JALOMO010000137.1 GCA_025455395.1 Bacteroidales bacterium | reverse complement strand
ATACAAGTCTGGGCGATGAATTTCCTGGATTTTATATTTTCCGCCACTTCAAGGGCTTCATGATAATAATAAAATGCCGTATCCGGTACAGAGTTTCTGTAAAGCTCGCCAAGTTCAATGAAGAGCTTTACCTTACTGGTATCATAATCTGCGGCGGTCAGTGCATTTCTCAATGAATCTGTCAACTGCCGGTCCTGAGAAAGGAGCTTTGAGCAAAGTGAGATACTCAGTATAAGGATCATCACCGCCAACCTCAAAAATGCCATCGTTTGATTCTTCATATCAATGAGTTTTTTAAACCGGTTCTGCCTGCATTTCATGTTTCACGGCATACGGAATCTGGCAAAACGAAGCATTGTCCGCACGCCAGCACTGTCTTTTATGGTTCCATTACCTGTCAGTCGGGTAAAGTTATGCCATCATACTCAGTTGGATTTTGCCCTGCGTCCCATATGTTATCCCCAGAGTCCCAATCTCAGTATGCATAAAAATATCTTCAGACCTGTGACCTCCGGCTCTCTGAACTGAGAACCATTCCGCAATATGTGTTCTGGAATGATCTCTGCATCTGCTTCATCTATAATTTTTTTCATACAGCTATATGGGCAAAAATACCCATCTATTTACCACTTATTTACTGCCCGATCATAACTGCTCCGGACCTACTTTTGTGAGGAATTGAAATGCTGCCATATGCTGGATGTTTTAATCAACAAACCTGAGAACAAAAGTGCCGAACAAAGAGCCATTGAGGTGAGTGACCGGGCTGACAAACCCATCAAAAGCTTTCTCAAAGCAATATCATGGCGGGTCGTCGGTACCATTGATACCATGGTGATCAGCTATATTATCACAGGACACCTCACAATGGCCATCTCTATCGGAAGTGCTGAGGTGATCACCAAAACAGTTCTCTACTATTTTCATGAGAGACTGTGGGCCCATATTCACAGGCTTAAAATAAACCTTCCTGTAAATAAGAAAAGCAAGCAGTATGGAATTGAGCAAATTGAGCAATGATCTCAGGTCCGGATCCCTGGAGGACTCCTTAAGATACATCGCATCGCTATTTCCCGCAAAAGCAATATTTACTACCAGCTTCGGGGTTGAGGATCAGGCAATTACACACGCCATCTTTGAAAATGACATTCCCATTGATGTTGTCACCCTTGATACCGGCAGGCTGTTTCCTGAGACCTACAAGGTATTTTCAGAAACGATAAAAAAATATAACAAGAACATCGGCGTCTATTTTCCTGAACGTGAGGATGTGGAGAGGATGGTCACGGAAAAAGGGCCTTACAGTTTCTACCATTCAAAGGAAAACAGGCTGGAATGCTGCCGGATCAGGAAAGTTGTCCCGCTTGCGAGAGCCCTTGAAGGCCGGTCATGCTGGATATCAGGCATCAGGGCCGATCAGTCGCCAGACAGGAGCAATCTCGACTGGCTTGAATACGACGAGAATAAGAAGCTTTATAAATTCCTTCCGCTGTTTAACTGGACATTGGATGAGGTCAATGCATACCTGAAAAAGAACAATGTCCCGGTAAATGCGTTAGTTGACAAAGGCTTTGTAAGTATTGGATGTGAACCTTGTACACGGGCTGTGAGCCCTGGAGAGGACTTTCGCGCAGGAAGGTGGTGGTGGGAATCGGGCAACCAGAAAGAGTGCGGATTACATCTTAAATAATAACAAAAAAAGTAAAAATGAAAAGTGCACTGCAGATAAATAATGAGCATCTGAAGGAACTGGAGGATGAAGCGATCTATGTAATGCGTGAGGTGGCTGCCCAGTTTGAAAAGAAGGTTATTCTCTTTTCCGGAGGAAAGGATTCGATTGTGCTTGTTCATCTGGCAAAAAAGGCCTTCTGGCCGGCCCGGATGCCCTTCAGCCTTCTGCATATTGACACAGGTCATAACTTCGAGGAGACCCTCACCTTCAGGGATGATCTTGCCAGGGAACTGAATGTCGAGTTACTGGTGAGATATGTTCAGGATTCGATCGATAACGGCCGCGTTTCAGAAGAAAAAGGGATAAATGCAAGCCGTAACAAGGCTCAGTCGGTAACGCTTCTCGATGCAATCGAAGAGCTCAATATCGATGTGGCAATCGGCGGAGGACGCCGCGATGAGGAAAAAGCAAGGGCCAAGGAGCGCTTCTTCTCTCACAGAAATGAGTTTGGCCACTGGGACCCTAAGAACCAGAGACCAGAACTGTGGAATATCTTTAACGGAAGAAAAAACGTCGGAGAACATTTCAGGGTTTTCCCGATCAGCAACTGGACAGAGCTTGACGTTTGGCAGTATATACTTAATGAAAAGATAAAACTGCCTTCACTGTACTATTCTCACAGAAGGCCTGTCTTCAGGAGAAATGATGTCTATCTGGCATGGGCCCCGTTCATGCAGCTGAAGCCAAATGAAGAGGTGTTTGAGGCAGATGTCCGCTGCCGTACCATAGGTGACATAACCTGTACCGGAGTCTCATTGTCGGTGGCAAATACTCTCGAGGAGGTTATTTCTGAGATTGCCGCCACCAGGGTTACCGAGAGAGGCGGCAGATATGATGACAGGAGATCGGAAGCTGCCATGGAGGACCGGAAAAAGGTAGGGTATTTTTAGCATCTGCACGTGAAAGGTGGCATGCTGATCGTTTTTGAAAGAAATAATGATGAATAATAACGGAAACAACAATAAAAGCCTTCTCCGTTTCACCACGGCAGGAAGCGTTGATGACGGCAAAAGCACTCTCATAGGAAGACTGCTCTATGACAGCAAGTCGATCTTTGAGGACCAGATGGATCATATCAGGGAGTCAAGCAAACGGCTGGGGAGGGAAGAGGTCGACCTGTCACTGCTGACAGACGGACTGAGGGCTGAGAGAGAGCAGGGCATTACTATCGACGTGGCTTACCGCTACTTTGCCACCCCCGCCAGAAAATTCATCATTGCCGATACTCCCGGTCATATCCAGTATACCCGGAACATGGTCACAGGAGCAAGCACTGCCAATCTCGCCGTTATTCTCATTGACGCCAGGAAAGGTGTTGTGGAACAGACTGTAAGGCATACCTATATCTCCTCACTGCTGAGAATTAACCATATAGCATTTTGTATCAACAAGATGGATATGGTAGGGTTTGATGAAAACCGCTTTCTCGCCATAAGGTCCGAGCTTGAACAACTGGTTAATAAACTTGGCATAGAAGACTCTCACTATATTCCGATAAGTGCCAAGTTTGGTGACAATGTCGTTGACCGTTCCACCAACATGACATGGTACAACGGGATGACTTTTCTGAGACTGATAGAAACAATTGATATCAGGCAGGACTATCTGAACTCATCAGCCCGTTTCCCCGTTCAGACAGTGGTCCTCCCGCAGTCTGCTGAATATCACGACTACAGGGGTTATGCAGGCAGGGTTGCAGGAGGGTCGTTTAAACCAGGTGATGAGATCACTGTCTTGCCGTCATTATTGAAATCAAAAATAAAAAGTATTACTGTCTTCGAGAAAAAAATCGACGAGGCTACCACCGGAGAATCAGTCACCCTGACCCTTGAAGATCAGATTGACATAAGCAGGGGCGATCTGATCACAGGAGCAGGAGAAATGCCATTATCAGGTCAGGATATCAGGATGATGCTATGCTGGTTCAATGAGAAGTCGCTTCGCCCGGGTGCCAGATATCTGATCAGGAACAACACGCATGAGACTTCCTGTATAATCAGGGCAATAAATTACAGGATGAATATTGAGACGCTCGGGAAGGAGACCTCTGTCGAAAGTCTGAATATGAATGACATAGCCAATGTCAGCATAAAGACTTCCAGACCAATATTTTATGATCCCTATAAGAAGAACCGGATCACCGGCAGTCTGATAATCATTGACGAAGCGACCAACGAGACTATGGCTGCCGGAATGATTGATACGGAGTGATCCGTATCAATCAGCAACCCATGGGTTCTTATTTGCCTGAATCACAGGATCTGGTTACAGAATGTTCCCAGTTTTAAGATATCTTCCCGGTTCTTGAAATTGATCTTCTCAGCCCTAATATACTTCTTAAGCTGATCACCCTTTTCAGGAAAGATCTTCAGAAACTGGTTTGTTCCCGTGAACTTAAACATCTCATCGCCTCTTCTTACCCAGCATACCGATGCCGGTGTGATTTCAACGTTCGGCGGAAGCTCGATATGCACAACATCACCCGGAATCTCGAGCCTGCGCATGTCGGTAGGACCGACAGACTGTGACTTCTGACCGTATCCTACAGAAGATCCCATTGGAGTCAGGTTACACTTATGCTCAAAGTAGAATGTTGCCTCCCCGGCGATGAGAAGTTCGAGGAAGCCTTTCTCTGCAGGCACAAACTTGCGATTCTGAATATAGATCGTATCAAAAGTCTCAGTATTCTTCGCCACCCTGTAGGTGCCGTTCAGTTCCGTGATCATCCTCTCTTCCGCCATATTGTAATTAAGCAGTGAGGTGAATGACTTACCGTCCTTCAAAAGTATTGTCCCTGTAGTGAACTGAGGAAACAGAAAATGAGGTATCGGATTTTCAGCATTGTTCTGCGCAAATGCATCTGCTGACAGAAATGCAACAAGCAGCAACAATCGGCCTGGTCTGATTGAGTAATGCGGTAATCTCATATTCATTTATAGTCTGGTTCTCTTACCCTTGATGGAACACCGGTAAAAAGCGCCCTCCTTATACAGAAGGACCTCCCCCGGTTCATCATTTACTATCCCGGTGTCTATCCCGAAGATCTTATTATTGAAGAGAGTCTGCACCTCCGTTTGTGTCGTATGTCCTACCACAATGTGATTCACGCCGTAAAGAAGAAGGATGGAATCGAGCTGGCTTTGACTGAATGCCGTATCTGTGAAATATCCCCTGTACCACAGCGGGCCGTCATTACCGGTTAAGAAATCAACTGCTGCATCGTTATAGATAGTATCGCTCGTTTGCCCGATGATTTTGCCTGAAAAAATTTCGTTGACCTCCTTTACCATGAATTGCCTTCGGGCCATCTCCATCGAAACTCCTGCGTGAACAAACAAAATATCATTTATAGTCACCATTACAGGCCTTGTCCGTAACCATTTTCCAAGGACAGAATTTTCAGAAAATAAAAAATAGAATGGGACGTTGAGCAATTCTTCAACTTTCCTGTACTTTTCATTTAGATACCTCAGGTCACCGCTCAAAACCATGCTTTCGTGATTACCTATCATTACATGGACCTTCCCACCTGCTTTCTTAGCCTGTCTTTCAAGGTCAAAAAGATGCCATAGGATTTCCGTAACCATACTTCCACGGTCGAAACCGTCACCAAGAAACACCAGATGTCCCTTGCCAAATTTCCAGTTGAGCTTCTCATCAATTACACCGTTGGCGGTTAAATGATCTATATAAGTCGCGTACTGTCCATGAACATCGCTGATGGCAACAATGCTGTCAACTTTCTTATAACTCTGACGGTAATCTGTCTTTTCATAGAAAACCCTTAGGAGGTCTCTGTATCCTCCTGACAGACCAAGTGCCGGTTTCAGTGATGAATAGTTTTCCGGTGTAAGCTGGTATTCCTTTAATGCATTGTTCTCAACCATTATGGCATGAAGAGTATCATTCACATAAAAAATATAGGGCCCGTCGTTAATTGTATCAGTACCTGTTTCGTACCGCCCTGTCGCAATGGAATTAATACCATACAGGCTGATTATAAGGAGGAGGGCCAGCTTTTTCATGTTACACAGGTATACTTCAGTAATCTGATTTCATAAATAATGACAATTTACTTTGCAAATTGTTTAAAAGGGATAAAATCGAGATCTGAAGCGACAATGTTCTCTTCAACCTGCTCAGGCGTTTTTCCGCCGGGGATAACGACATGGCAGGCCGGGTGTGATATACAGAAGCGCAGTGAGAGCTGTGCGACGGAATAATTGCTGTATTTTTCAAAGACCGGTTTATAGCCATCCAGTGCATCGAGGTACGAAGCCAGTTTCTCAGGTGAGAGATTGCTGCGACGGTGATCATTCTCACCAAATGTGGTGCCCCTGTTGAATTTGCCTGAAAGCAATCCGAACAGCAGCGGAATGCGCACTATCACACCGGTTCCGTACCGGAGTGCCATAGGCAGTAGAACCTCTTCAGCCTGTCGTTCCAGAAGATTGTATCTGACCTGTATAACGTCAAGCAGGTCGTGGTGCCTCTCCAGGATGTGTGCCTGCGCTGTCTCGCCAAAGGAGAGAACGCTCCATCCGGCGTGTCTTATCTTACCGTCTCTCTTAAGCTTTTCAAGGGCCAGCCACGGCTCATCGCGCTCCAGTATCTCGAGGCCGGGACTGTGCAACTGAAGTATGTCGAGAGTCTCCAGGCTGAGCCGTTTAAGGCTCTGCTCGGCAGCAAACTCGAGATGTCTGACCGAATAATCATTGTTGGCAGGGGTGATGACATGATCCTGCCCAACATAAGGGTAGAAATTGTTCCCTGCCTTTGTGGCGATGACTATCTTGTCCCTGTCAGAGCGTTCCGACAGCACCTCCCGTATCAGCTCCTCAGAGTGGCCGAAGCCGTAGACGTCTGCCGTATCAATGAAAGTCACCCCTGCGTCAATAGCCGCATGGATAGCCCTGCGTGAGCTGTCGTCATCAGTCTTGCCCCAGTCGCGTCCGCTGATGCCCCATGCACCAAAGCCGACTGTCGATATGACCGGACCCTTTGCTCCCAGTTTCGTGTACTTCATAACCGCTCAACTATTTTGGACAGCATGAAGTAAGCGAAAATTTCATAAAGGCTGGTAATATTCCTCTCAATTTATCGGGCAGGCACACACCAGCCCGACAGTACTCTCATTACAGCACTGCAGTTGTGCGGGGTGCCCCCTTCTATGTCA
>JALOMO010000049.1 GCA_025455395.1 Bacteroidales bacterium | reverse complement strand
CATAACAGTTGACAGACAGGGAGAGATAGTCGATGTCCCTGTAGGTCGTGAGTTCATCCCTCTTCTCCTTAAGAACACCGATGTCATCGATGCCAGGATACCTTTCGGGCCGTTTGTGATCTCGGAATTTGCCAAGGAATCGCCTGCACGGGCTGCGGGGCTTGCTACGGGCGACGAGGTGATAGCTCTTGACAGCATCCGCTTCGAATGGTATGACGAGTTCCAGGGGTACATCGCTGCCAACAGGGGAAATCCTCTCGAAGTAACAGTCAAAAGGGGAGAGGAGCTGATAGATTTCCGGGTCACTGCCTCTGAAGAAGGGATCCTCGGAATTTACAGGGAACCGTCGGATATTTTCGAGTTCAATACAAAGCACTACAACTTCTTCGAGGCCATCCCTGCCGGGGTGGCAAAGGGATTCAAGACCACAAGCGATTACCTGAAGCAGTTCAAGCTCATCTTTTCAAGGGAGACAAAGGGATATGAATCACTCGGCGGATTCATAACTATAGGCAGTATTTTCCCCGGGGTCTGGAACTGGCAGTCGTTCTGGAACCTCACCGCCTTCCTTTCGCTGATTCTCGCCGTGATGAATATCCTTCCCATTCCGGCACTTGACGGTGGGCATGTGATGTTCCTGATCTATGAGGTTGTGACGGGAAGGAAACCGAGCGACAAGTTCCTCGAGTATGCACAGATAACCGGCATGATCATTCTTCTTGCGCTGCTGATATTTGCCAACGGCAATGACATACTCAGGCTTATCAGGAAATGATTATCGAATGATATTTTAAACCTTTGACAAACATTTTGTACATTTGCATAAATAAATACTCACAACCATGGGAAAGATAGGACCTCTTGAAATAATCCTGATACTTGTGATCGTAGTGTTGCTTTTTGGCGGACGCAAGATACCTGAACTGATGAAAGGTATAGGTCAGGGGCTGAAGGAGTTCAAGAAAGCCAAGGACACTGATGCCAGTGATGCCAATAAAGGCCTCGGAGAAGATAAATAATGTCATCTTGTCTATAGACTGAGCCTGCATGCGAATGCAGGCTTTTTATTTCGGGAGAATAATTATGAAGTTACTTTCAGCTATATGCCTTGCCATAGTAATGTCACTGTCATCATGCGGCGACTCATCGCTTACCAGGACACTACCTAATGTCACCGGGGCAAGCGGCGAGGTACTTGTAGTGATTGACAGGGACCTGTGGAATAATGAGACAGGCAAAACGATAAGAGATGAGGTTGCTGCTATCCTGGTGGGTCTTCCTCAGCCCGAGCCGGCATTCACTCTCCTTCATGTTAATCCTGAGGGGTTCCGTGAGATCTTTCTTGCACACAGAAATATTATAATCGCACAGATTGACAGGAATACAACTGAACCTTCAGTGACTTACACGCGTAACAGGTGGGCTGAGACCCAGCTGGTCATCAACCTCACGGCCCCCGACTCCGACAGCATGCAGAAGATCGTGAGCGCAAATGCATCAGCCATAAGGCAGCGAATTAATGATGTTGAACGTGAGAGGCTTACAGCATGGCTTAAGAACTCGGCTGGAAAGGAAAAGAGCATTGTAACCTCCGCCGACAGGAGCTATGAGATTATTATGCCTGCGGGCTATAAGAGTGACTTTAACCGCGATGGACGGATGATGATATCAGCCGAGACACCATCGACAACCCAGTCGGTGATAGTCTCTTTCAGTGAACGTATGACATCAGTAATCGGCTGCATTGAGCTTGCTGACATGACTGAAAAAATAACCTCTGCGGAGGTGAAGGGGCCTGACAGACAGTCATATATGATAATCGAGAAACAAGTGCCTGCCAGCTGCCGCTCTTTCCGGCGCAATGACATCGAATATATTGAGATGCGGGGCCTCTGGACGCTTGAGGGGGGCTTTATGGGAGGTCCATTCATCACGTATGCTTTCATTGACCCTGAAACCTCGAGAGCCATTATTGTCACAGGCTTTGTATATGCACCGCGTGATGAAAAGAGAGAACTGCTCAGACAGGTAGAGGCACTGATGTATACTGTTTTAAAAAGCAACTGACGGGCAGATCAGCTGTTTGCAGAAACATACGGCTTGTACCGCTGATCCCTTCTCAAAGGTGTGAACCCGGCAGCCGTGATGATCTGTTTCATCTCTTCCGGGCTTGTCCTGAAAGGATCGCCTGCTGCGCTGACAACGTTTTCCTCTATCATTACCGAACCCAGATCATTGGCCCCGGCATGCAGCGAGATCATGGCTGTCTCACCCCCGACAGTAAGTATAGAAGCCTGGATATTCTTGATATTATCGAGCACCAGCCTGCTCAGGGCGATGACCTTCAGATATTCAGCAGCAGTGACATTACTGCGTATTCCGTATTTCTCAGCCAGGGGTGTGCCGCGATCCATGAATGGCCATGGAATAAAGGTGATGAAGCCGTCATGGCCATATGGCTTCTCGTCCTGAAGTTCACGAAGGCGTACCAGGTGTTCAATACGTTCGGCCACCGTCTCGGCATGACCGAACATCATTGTTGCTGATGTTGGCAGATTGAGGATGTGTGCCTCACGCATCACACCAAGCCACTCTTCGGTCGTCGCCTTGGCCGGAGAGACGATTCTTCTGACCCGGTCAGCAAGTATCTCGGCCCCGGCACCCGGAAGCGAGTCAAGCCCGGCATGCTGAAGTGCCACCAGGACTTCCCGGTAACTCATTTTCTCCTTTCTGGCAAGATAAACAACCTCGGGCGGGCCCAGGGCATGCAGTTTAATTGCAGGCCACCGTTTTTTGAGTCCGCTGAAGAGACTGACATAGTATCCAAGGTCAAGAGCAGGGTTCATTCCCCCCTGTAACAGCAGCTGGTCTCCCCCCAGGCTGATGAGCTCTTCTATCTTGCGGTCGTATTCAGAATCAGTCGTCACATAGGCATCCTCACTCCTTGAGGTGCGACAGAAGTTACAGAAACGACACTGTGAGAAACAGATGTTTGTAATATTAATGTTTCGATCAATCATCCATCCTACAAGATCCCCCTTGTGCATGCTCCTGCGCCTGTGGTCGGCAAGGTACATGAGCATCGAAAGCGGAGCCTCTTCCCAGAGATCTAGTGCCTCCTCCGGGGTAAGCCTTCCACCCTCGAAGGCCTTAAGGTATAAATGATCTCTGACAGCCATTTGATGATACTCTGCGCATTGTAAGGCGAGATGGCAAAGGTAATATTTTATAACTGAATCATTCAATAATTTCATTAACTTTACAACCATCAATGCGGGTTTCCGCATACATCATACCATATTCAAAATGGAAAGAAAACCTATAATAACAGGTATAACACACGGTGATATCAACGGTATCGGGTATGAGGTTATAATGAAGGCCCTCTCTGACCCTTTGATACATGATTTATGTGTCCCTGTCGTCTATGGCTCACCAAAGGTTGCGGCATACCATCGCAAAGTTCTTAATATCACCAATTTCACTTTCAATAATATACGTTCTGCCGATGAGGCCAACATGAAGAAGGCCAATATCATCAACTGTCTTGGTGATGAGGTACGTGTTGAGCTTGGTAAATCGACCCGCGAAGCCGGAGAGGCCTCTCTTGCTGCCCTTGAGCATGCTGTTGATGATCTCATAAAGGGGAAGATAGATGTGCTTGTAACAGGTCCGATCGACAAAAATAACATGCAGTCTGACAGGTTCACCTTTACAGGACATACCGATTATCTTAAGGCAAAGGTCAATGGCTCAGATATTCTCATGCTGATGATCTCTGAGAGCATGAAGATGGGATTTGTCACCGATCATCTGCCTCTGAAGGATGTACCCGGAACAATCACAACTCAGCTTATCATGCGTAAGCTTAAGCTGCTGAATCGTTCACTTCTCCAGGATTTTGCAATACGCGGTCCACGTATAGCTGTATTAAGCCTTAATCCTCATGCCGGAGACGGAGGCCTGCTGGGCAGCGAAGAGCAGGAGATCATCATTCCGGCAATAACAAAGGCCAATGAGGAGGGTATCCTTGCCTTTGGCCCGTTCTCTGCCGACGGATTCTTCGGGTCAGGTCACTTCAGCAAATTTGACGCTGTACTTGCAATGTATCACGACCAGGGACTGGGTGCCTTCAAGGCACTCTCATTCGACACAGGAGTAAATTTTTCAGCCGGATTGACAGTGGTAAGGACATCACCGGTCCACGGTACAGCCTACGATATAACAGGTAAGAATGAAGCATCAGGTAATTCCATGCGGCAGGCTATCTATACTGCCTGTGACATCTTCCGGAACAGACAGATGTATGCAGAAATAAGCCATAGTCCGTTACAGCCTCAGAAGATAGAGATACAGGCTGATCATGTGGATGAACTTCCGCCTGAGACAGAGAATTATGATCATACAGTATGATTGACTACATTACAGGAACGATCACCGAACTGAATCCTGCCTTTGTTGTTGTTGAAAACAACGGTATCGGCTACAGTATAAACATCTCTCTTAACACTTATGCTGCCCTTGACAAGGCTGCCGGGTGCAGGATTCTTATTCATGAGGCAATCAGAGAAGATGCACACCTGCTATACGGCTTTGCCGAAGCAGATGAGCGCGATCTCTTCAGGCTGCTCATAACCGTCTCAGGTGTTGGGGCCAATACTGCCCGCATGATGCTCTCTTCACTCAAACCGGCTGATCTCAGGGAGGCTATTAATGAGGCGAATGTAAACACACTGAAGGCGGTTAAAGGAATAGGATTAAAGACTGCACAGAGAATAATTGTTGACCTGAAGGATAAAGTAGGTAAACATGCCGGTTCCGGCGAAATAATTGCATTTTCCGACAATACAGCGCGCGAAGAATCGTTATCTGCATTAGTAATGCTTGGCTTTGCCAGGAGCAGCGCAGTGAAGGTGATTGATAACCTCCTTAAGGATAACAGAACACTCCCGGTGGAGGAGATCGTGAGAAAGGCGCTGAAACTCTTATAAACCAGAGGTGCCGGATTGCAGTTTTCTGTCAAAAATAGAGGTCTGATAATCAGGATAGGTCTGTTTACAGTCCTCTCTTTAATATCCATCATTGTTACCCCCCAGACTAACCCAGGTGACACACTGCTCAGACTTCAATCTGATCCTGCCATGCCGTGGGATGCAAAGAGATCATCACCACTCTATTTGACTAATCCGTCAAATATCAGCACAAAGGTCGAATATGACGGTCGCAATAACCAGTATATAATCTACCAGAAGGCCGGCACGCTTGATTATCGCAGGCCGGTCTTCATGAGCCCGGAAGAATACCGTAAGTATGAGTTCGAACAGGCCATGCGTGAATACTGGGATGCGACCCTGCGAGGTGATGCCACAGGTTACAGGTCATCTCTCATACCCCAGATCGAGGTAGGTGGTGAAACTTTTGATAAGATCTTTGGCAGCAACGTAATCAACATTGTCCCCCAGGGATCAGCCGAACTAATTTTCGGACTTAATATTTCCAACACCGAAAACCCCACCCTTTCGGAAAATCTGCGTACAATAACCACATTCGATTTCCAGGAGAAGATACAGATGAATGTCACCGGGACAATAGGTGACAAGATGGAGCTTGGCATCAATTATAACACTGAAGCGATGTTTGAATTTGAGAACGAGATCAAGCTTCAGTACTCGGGGAAGGAGGACGAGATCATAAAGAAGCTTGAAGCAGGAAATGTCACTCTTCCTCTCAACGGAACACTGATAGCCAGCAGCTACAGTCTCTTCGGGCTGAAAGCTGAACTGCAGTTCGGCAAAATGACCATGACAACTATCTTTTCACAGCAAAAGGGAGAGTCATCAATGGTGGAGGTGAAAGGCGGAGCACAGATATCAGATTATGAGATAACAGCTGACAATTACGAGGCTAACAGGCACTTCTACCTCTCCCAGGATTTCAAGGATCATTTTGATTCATCGCTTGAGAACCTGCCGCTGGTTAGTACCGGTGTAAACATTGAAAAGATTGAAGTGTGGATCACCAACCAGACAAGCCGTTTTGAGGATGTTAACAACCGCAATATCGTTGCCTTTCTTGACCTTGCTGAGAACCAGGCTAATATCTATAATGATGTGCCTGAATTTCAGAGCATACCGGGCTCACCTGTCAATCCCGACAATAACAGCAACGGATTATATAATGAGCTCCTGACAACATACAGCGGGGTGCGTAACATTGACCGCGTCATTGATGTCCTGTCACCGCTCTATCCCGGTTTTCAGATTGGTCGTGACTTTGAGAAGATAGAAAATGCCCGTAAGCTGAACGAGCGCGAATACACTATTAACAGGCAGCTGGGATTTATATCACTGAATGTTGCACTTAATAATGATGAAGTTCTGGCTGTGGCATATGAATATACATATAACGGCCAGGTGTTCAAGGTGGGAGAGTTTTCAACCGATGGTGTGACAGCTCCTGATGCACTGATCCTCAAGCTTATAAAAGGCACAACCCTAAGTCCACGGATACCCACATGGCAGCTTATGATGAAGAATATTTACAATATAGGATCGGGCCGGATTGAACAAAGAAAATTTGAGGTGAATATCTTATACCAGGATGACAAGTCAGGCAATACACTTAATTATCTTCCCGGCACCCCTATTGAAGATAAAATACTTCTTCAGGCACTTGGTCTTGACGTACTGAACTCGCAGCTTGACAGGCAGCCCGACGGTCTGTTCGACTTTGTTGAGGGCATCACAGTAATGGCTGATAAGGGGAGGATCATCTTCCCTGTCAGGGAGCCCTTCGGGAGGCACCTTCTCAAATATATTACTGACCCGGAACAGATAAACAAATATGTCTTCACAGAGCTGTATGACTCGACCCAGACTGTCGCCAGGCAGATGGCCGAGAAGAACAAATATACCCTCAGCGGGCAGTTTGCTTCGGCCACCGGCTCTGAGATAAGGCTTAATGTTGCCAACATTCCCCAGGGATCCGTAAAGGTACAGGCCGGCGGTGCCACCCTCAAGGAGAATGTTGATTACACAGTTGATTATAACCTTGGCTCTGTAAAGATTATTAATCCTGCGATCATCGAGTCTGAGACGCCGGTCCAGGTGTCTCTTGAGAGCAACCAGTTCTACGGTTTGCAAACAAAGTCGCTGCTGGGAACACATTTAAATTATCGGTTTTCTGACCGGTTCAATCTTGGAGGCACGGTGCTGCGTCTCAATGAAAGGCCATATACCCAGAAGGTTACATATGGTGATGACCCCATCACCAACACAATCTACGGATTTGATGCTTCTTACCGTGCTGATGCGCCGATGCTGACAAACATGATAGACTGGCTGCCGTTTATTGAGACCAATGCACCATCATCGATAGATTTCTTCGGTGAATTTGCCCACCTTCTCCCTGGTCACAACAAAGCTATCTCTCAGGAGGGAGCTGTCTATATCGATGACTTTGAAGCAAGTGAGATATCTCTTGATCTTCGCTCTTTTAACGCGTGGTCACTGGCAAGCATACCGCTGGGACAGGATCAGTTTTTCCCCGAGGCAAAACTTAACAATGATCTGCGTTCGGGCTTCAACAGGGCTCAGACAGCATGGTACGTTATTGATCCCCTATTCCTGCGCAACGGCTCCACCACCCCGGACCATATAAGGGCCGACCCTGACCTTCAGTCAAGCCATTATGTCAGGGAGATATACGAGACAGAGATATTCCCGTTCAAGGAGTCACCGAGCGGGATACCAACCAACATCTCTGTGCTTAACGTAGCCTTTTATCCTTTTGAGAGAGGCCCGTTCAACTTTGACGTATTGCCGGGGCCCTATTCTGCAGGGCTGAACCAGGACGGACTGCTGAACTCACCGCGTACACGGTGGGGCGGCATGATGCGCGAACTGCTCACAAACGACTTTGAATCTGCCAATATCCAGTACATTAAGTTCTGGGTCATGGATCCATTCGCCGAGAACACTGATCATGAGGGAGGGGATCTCTATTTCAACCTGGGAAACATTTCGGAGGATATTCTGCGCGACTCACGCAAGCAGTTTGAGAACGGTCTGCCTACCTCGCCTCTACTGATAAATGTCGATACAACGTCCTGGGGACGTGTACCGACTGTGCAGGCTGTGGTACAGGCATTTGACAATGACCCCCAGTCACGCCGCTACCAGGATGTGGGTCTTGACGGACTAAGCAGTGAAGAGGAGGCCTCATTCTTCGAAAGCTACCTGCTGGCAGTCGGAGCAGTGTTAAGACCCGAGCTGCTTGACAGTATCTTTGAGGATCCGTCAAATGATAATTTTCATTATTTCCGCGGAAGCGATTACGACCTGCTTCAGCTGGGAATACTGGAAAGGTATAAAAGGTTTAACGGTACAGACGGAAATTCCCCCACCTCCGAAATGTCTAAAGAGTCTTATCCGACGAGCGGATCGACGATGCCTGACATGGAGGACATCAACCGTGACAATACACTCAGTGAGACTGAGAGCTATTACCAGTATCATGTAAGCCTCAGACCGGAGGATCTTGCTGTTGGTAAGAATTTTATCGTTGACGAGCGTGAATATGTAGCCACATTTGCCAACGGAGACAAGTCGCCCGTAAAGTGGTACCTTTTCAAAATACCTGTCACTGATCATGAACGCATAGTAGGGTCGATCAGGGATTTTAAGTCCATAAGATTCCTGAGGCTCTTTATGCGCAATTTTGATGAGGAGGTAGTTTTGCGATTTGCCCGCCTGGAGCTTGTGAGGTCAGAATGGCGCAAGTACAACCTGACATTCTTTGAAGGCGGTGAACGCATCACTATCCCTGAGGATGAAGATGGAACCTTTGAGGTAAGTTCAGTCAACATAGAAGAAAATGCCGGCAAAGAGCCGGTCAACTATCTTCTGCCTCCGGGCTTTTCACGTGTGATTGACCCAGCCAACCCGCAGCTGACACAGCTTAACGAGCAGTCTATGGTACTTCGCGTCAGGGGTCTTGCCGACGGTGACGCCAGGGCAACATACAAGAATGTCAAGCTTGATATGAGACAATACCGTCGACTGCGAATGGAAGTACACGGTGAAGCAATGATAGGTGAACCACTCGAGGATAACGAGGTTACCGTATTTGTCAGACTCGGTACTGACTATAAAAATAACTTCTATGAATATGAAATTCCTGTTAAGCTTACTCCTTACGGCAGGTACAGCGATACTGAGGAGGGCAGGACAATCGTATGGCCGGAGGAGAATCAGGTAGATATAGATCTCTCTCTTCTGCTTGATGCCAAGCAGGAGCGCGATGCGACCATCAGGGCAGCCGGGTCATCACTGAGTGAAACGGATATTTACTACACATATGCTGACAATGCGAGGATTTCAGTCAGTGGTAATCCGAACCTGAGCAATATCAAAGTGGTCATGGTAGGGGTCAGGAACCCCATCAGAACACGTGATCCGCAGAACGACGACGGAACGCCAAAATCAGCTGAAATATGGGTCAATGAGCTGCGCCTGAGCGATTTCCGGGAGAACGGCGGCTGGGCTTCCATCGCTCACCTTCAGGCACGGCTGGCTGATCTGGGCTCACTCCACCTTACCGGACAAACAAATACTCCGGGATGGGGAAGTATAGACATGAAAGTCAATGAAAGAAGTATTGAACAGGTCATTCAATATGACATCTCCTCAAACCTTGAGTTCGGCAAATTCTTCCCCGAAAAGGCTAATGTCAGGATACCGGTTTATTTAGGCTTCTCCGAGAACCGCATAAGACCTGAGTATGACCCCCTTAGTCCTGACATTCTTCTTTCCGAATCACTTGACAGAGCAGAAACCAGGGAGGAGAGGGACTCTATACTAAACTTCGCCGAGGATTATACCCGACGCAAGACCTTTTCTGTCAGCAATGCAGGTGTCGATGTGAGGGGGGAAAAGCCACAGCCATGGGATCCGGCAAACCTCTCGGTGAATTATACCTTCAACGAAGTCTATCATACAGGTACCAAAACGGCAATAGATGTTGAAAAAACTTACAGAGGCGGAATAACATATGATTATGAGGCCAGACCAAAGAACTATACCCCGTTCCAGAAAATGCAGGGGCTAAGCTCTCCCGCATTCAGGCTTATAAAGGATTTCAACCTCTATCTGTTCCCCAAACACCTTACCCTCAGAGGTGACATGTTCAGGTATTATAATGAGGTGGAATCGAGGAATATAAACAACCCGGGACTGATGATCAAACCAACATTTACAAAGGATTTTCAGTGGACCAGGTTTTTTGACATGAAGTATGATGTCACCAAGCAGATGAAATTTGATTTCACCTCAAGCACTGTGGCGCGTATTGATGAACCTGAGGGAGGCGTTGACCGTGACCGTTATCCGGAGGAGTATGAGGAATGGAAAGATCAGGTTCTCTACAACATTTCACGCAGAGGAAGGGAGACGAGCTACTACCACCTTCTGAATCTTAACTATAATATTCCGATAAATAAACTTCCCCTGCTTTCATGGGTTACTTCCAACGCCCGTTACGGAGCCAAGTATGACTGGATTGCCGGTACAATCTTTCCTGACTCAGTCAACATCAGGCCGGGTAATACGATTAAAAACTTCAGTAACATTCAGTTAACCCTTCAGGGTAACCTGACCAACCTCTATACCAAGTCAAAATTCCTCAAGGAAATCGAGGCGACGACCCAACCGGGAGGGATGCGGCGAATGAGTCTGGGTTATGAGGAGGTGACACATAACAGGACAGGTCTGCCACTGAGAGCTGGAAAGGCAAGGATCATCAATCATAACCTGAATACACGAGATATAACAGTCACTGTCACTGCTCCTGACGGTACTGCCGTTTCCGGCAAATTTGATATAGTATCGGATATGAGGATTGAATATATACCTGACACGGATGTAGACAATGCCAGGGTAAGTATTACAGGCAGGGTTGAGAAAAAACCTTCGATGGCCAGCACAGCCGGACGATATTTCATAAGGGCACTTATGGCACTCCGTAATATATCAGCAACCTATACTCTGGAGCAGGGGCAACTCCTCCCGGGTTATTTACCGGGAACATCATTTCTCGGACAGGAGACCTACAACGGCATGTCAGCCCCGGGATGGCGATTCCTTACCGGGTTGTCAGACAAGAGCTTTTTCAATGAAGCCATAAACAACAGCTGGATAACTACAGATACACTGCTGAATATCCCGGCATCTCACAGTATGCGCGAGCAGATTAACCTGAGGGCCAATATCGAACCATTCCCGGGCCTGCGCATTGATCTTACTTCTGACCGCCGTTATTCAGAGACCATCGCATCATACCTGAGGGCAGATATGAACGGTAACTTCCCTGACAGCACAAGGAATACACGTATCACAGGGGTCTTTACTATCTCAGTCATATCATGGGGCACTGCTTTTGAGAAGGTGCCGCAATCAGGTGATTATGTGTCAGCTACCTTTGAGAGGTTCAAAGAGTACACTCCGATAATATCGCAACGAAAGGCTGCAGAACGGAGTGCTGCTGACCCTACATATGACCCTGGATACAACCCTGTCACCGGGGAGCCTGTTACAGGCCCTTATGCAAGCGGCTATGGCAAAACATCAAGCGAGGTGCTGATCCCGGCATTTATCGCTGCATACACAAAACGAGACCCTCACAAGGTTCCACTTGATCCTTTCCCGTCAGCGTGGAAAATGATGCCAAACTGGCGGATAAACTTTGAAGGCCTTACCAAGTATGAAGCAATACGCAAGGTATTCAACTCGGTCAGCATATCTCACCAATACAGGTCAACCTATTCAATCGGTTCATTCAATACCAGTCTTTATTTCGATCCTGATGCATCAGGTATCAGCAATGTACGTGACATGAGTCACAACTTCATTCCGATGTACGAGATCAACACGGCGGTCATAAATGAACAGTTCAGTCCGCTTATCAATATTGACCTGGGATGGAAGAACTCGCTCACAACGAGGATCGAGTACCGCAAGTCGCGGACGGTGACGCTAAACCTTTCAAGTAACCAGATAGCAGACATAAGAAATGATGAGATCACCATTGGCGCCGGGTACAGATTTGATGATGTTTCAGTCATACTGAGATCTGGCGGAGGGCAGCGAGCCCTGCAGAGTGATCTCAACCTGAGACTTGATCTATCTATAAGAGATAACAAGACCATTGCCCGTAAACTGATTGAAGATGTTAATCAACCTGTTGCCGGGCAAAAAGTTTTTACTCTCGGGCTGACGGCAGACTATATGCTGAGTGACAGGTTCAACCTGCAGGTCTATGCTGACCACAATCTGAATAATCCGTTCGTAGCCAATACATTCCGTACCTCTAACACAAATTTCGGATTCAGCCTGCGCTTCACTCTTGTTCAGTAACATACCGTTGCCCGGAAAGCAAAAAAAAACAGTAATCAGGGGTTGAATCTTAAAAAAGATGTATTTTTGACATCCTGACAATTACACAAAGATTATTAATAAATAAAAAACAGAGAGATGAACGTTCCTTCAAATCTTAAGTACACCAAGGATCATGAGTGGGTGCTTGTGAAAGGCAATGAGGCAACAATAGGGATAACAGATTTTGCCCAGCATGAGTTGGGTGATATCGTATTCATTGAGATTGAGACGGTAGGAGAGAAACTGGGCCACGGTGATGTCTTTGGTACAGTAGAAGCCGTAAAAACAGTATCTGATCTATTTATGCCTGTCAGCGGCACTGTAACTACAAAGAATGAAGACCTTGATGCGGCAGCAGAAGCGGTTAACAACGATCCTTACGGCAAAGGGTGGATGATAAGGGTCGATATGGACGATCCTTCAGAGCTTGACAGCCTGCTTGATGCCGAAGCATATAAGAAACTGATAGGAGTATGAGTCCCTTGAGATAATACTAAAAAAGCTGCCTGTGAGCAGCTTTTTTTATAACTGTTTGCGATCTGAATATCTTCTAATCGCAATTCCAAAATTGAAAATCGCAAATTCTACAAGGTCTTTTTCACCTGGACAGTCTGGTACCCCTCAACAATATCACCGACCATAATGTCATTGAAGTTATTGATATTCAGGCCGCACTCATATCCTGAAGTGACCTCCTTCACATCATCCTTAAATCGTTTTAACGATCCAAGATCACCGGTAAATACAACTATACCGTCACGGATAATACGTACTTTAGTGTTTCGTGTCACCTTGCCTTCACGCACGAAGCATCCGGCTATGGTACCAACCTTTCCGATCTTGAATACCTCGCGTACCTCAATGGTGGCAACAATCTCCTCCTTGAGCTCAGGTGAGAGCATACCTTCCATGGCAGATCTGATCTCTTCTATAGCGTCATAAATGATAGAGTAGAGACGAATGTCAATTCCTTCCTTCTCGGCAAGCTTCCTTGCGCTGACCGATGGTCTTACCTGGAAGCCCACTACAACGGCATTGGATGCGGCTGCAAGGAGAATATCCGATTCTGAAATCTGACCAACGGCCTTATGAATAATATTAACCTGTATCTCCTCGGTTGACAATTTAATCAGTGAGTCACTGAGTGCCTCGACAGATCCGTCGACGTCACCCTTGACGATTATATTAAGTTCCTGGAAGTTACCTATTGCTATCCGTCGGCCTATCTCATCAAGTGTGATATGCTTCTGTGTTCTCAGACCCTGTTCTCTCTGCAACTGTGCTCTCTTGGTGGCTATCTCCTTGGCTTCCTTATCTGAACTCATGACATTGAATTTGTCACCTGCCTGAGGAGCTCCATTCAGACCCAGTATCAGTGCCGGTGTTGACGGCCCTGCTTCTGTTGCCTTCTGGTTACGCTCATTGTACATGGCTTTGACGTGGCCGAAACAGCTTCCTGCCAGTACAACATCACCTGTGCGCAGAGTACCAGCCTTCACAAGTACAGTGGCGACGAAACCTCGCCCTTTGTCAAGTGAAGATTCTATCACGGTACCTAAGGCAGGCTTATCCGGATTAGCCTTGAGATCAAGCATCTCAGCCTGGAGAAGGATCTTTTCAAGCAGAGAGTCAATATTCAGCCCGGTCTTTGCTGAGATCTCCTGCGATTGGTACTTGCCTCCCCATTCCTCGACAAGGAAGTTCATGGTAGCAAGCTCCTCGCGAATCTTGTCAGCATTCGATTGAGGTTTGTCAATCTTGTTGATGGCAAAGATGATAGGCACGCCTGCAGCGTGTGCGTGGTTGATTGCTTCACGTGTCTGAGGCATCACGCCGTCGTCTGCTGCCACTACAATAATAACTATATCAGTTATCTGTGCTCCCCTTGCTCTCATTGCTGTGAAAGCCTCGTGACCGGGAGTATCGAGGAATGTAATTATTTTATCATTATCAAGCCTCACGCTGTACGCACCTATATGCTGCGTAATTCCGCCTGCCTCTCCGGCGATTACGTTTGTATTCCTGATGTAGTCAAGCAGCTTAGTCTTTCCATGATCGACGTGTCCCATGACTGTCACTATTGGCGGACGATGCTGGAGGTTTGTCTCTTCATCTTCATCTTCCCTGACCGCCTCCTGAAGCTCGGCACTTACAAACTCAACCGAGAACCCGAATTCCTCAGCTACGAGAGCCATAGTTTCAGCATCAAGCCTCTGGTTTATCGAAACAATGAGTCCCAGGCTCATACAGGTTGAGATGATGTCAATGACGGGAACATCCATCATTGTTGCAAGCTCATTGACAGAAACGAATTCGGTCACCTTCAGAACGCTCTTTTCAAGCTCCTTCTTATCAGTTTCATCCTTCATTTTCTGACTGATGGCGTCTCTCTTGTCGCGGCGGTACTTGGCCACCTTTGACTTGCTCTTGCTCATCAGCAGATTGACATCTCTTATGTTCTTGTCAACATCCTCCTTGTCAACTTCAGGGCGAAGAACCCGGAATGATTTCTTCTTGTCCGGGCGGTGATCGCGCTGAAGAGGCTTTTTATCCTTCTTTGCTGCTTCCGCAACCTGAGCCGGTGTCTGATCAAGAGCCACCTTCTCACGAGGTTTGGGCTTGATTCTCTCACGCTTCCTCCGGTCTTCATGCTGCTGTCTTGCCTCTGCTGCCTGTTCCTTTGTCTTTTTTATTTCGGGAATAAGCTCAATCTTATCGATGATCTTCGGACCGGTAAGCTTTTCGTAACCCGGACGGAATATTTCAGTCTCTTTTGGCTCTGGCGTTATTGTAACAGGCGGAGCAGGCGGAGCTTCAACTTCAACGGCAGTTGCTTCGGCAACAGGCTCAGGCTGTGGTTTCTTCTTCGCGGTTTCAGCCGGTGCGGCAGATGGGCTCTTCTTTGTACTTTTTTCCGTCTTACCGGCAATTTTGCTCAGATCAACCTTGCCGATCACCCTCGGCTCTTTCTTTACTTCCGGAGCGTCAATCCCGACGGCTTCAGCTTCAGCAGATGCGACTGGCACGGGTTCTGCCTCCTTCTTCTTCGGCTCAGCTACATCCGGTTTTTTTACCTCAGGTCTGGCAGGAGGGGTAAGGTCAATCTTGCCAACGCTCTTGATCTCAGGTTTCCTGATCTCAGTGCGAAGGTCAAGGTGTTTCTTGACTCCTGAAATGTCGGTTATGAGTATCTCTTCATCAGGCTCAACTGATTCACCCTCACCGCCACTCTCGATATCATCAATTGAAAGCGACTTCTTCAGCATGATCCTCTCTTTGAGAGCCAGCTTCTCGGCATCCTTTTTTACACTGAGGTCACCGCTGTATTCCTTAAGTAACAGAGTATATGCCTCAGGCGGAATCTTGTTATTGGGATCATGGCTGATGTCAAATCCCTTCTTGTGAAGAAACTCGACGATCGTCTGTATCCCAACATTGAATTCGCGGGCTGCCTTGCTTAAACGTATGGCCTTCTTGTCTTCAGTCATATATACTTTTGTAACAACCTCTTAGGTACTTATTCTTATTTTTCTCGAAAGAAGATACTTATTCCTTTTCAAATTCAGCCTTGAGGATATTAACGACCTCCTTAATGGTTTCCTCTTCAAGGTCAGTTCTCTTAGCCAGATCATGAACGGTAAGCCTGAGAACGCTCCGTGCCGTGTCACAACCAATGGCCTTCAATTCGTCAATAACCCATCCTTCTATCTCATCTGCAAACTCATCGAGAGAGACATCTTCCTCATCTTCATTATCAGGCTCGCGGTAAACTTCAATGTCATAACCTGTGAGCTGGCCAGCCAGTTTGATGTTCAGACCTCCTTTGCCGATTGCCAGTGATACCTCGCTGGGTTTAAGGTATATCTCTGCTTTCTTCTCTGACTCTATCAGTCTGATCGAAGAGATTTTTGCCGGGTTGAGTGCCCTTGTAATGAAGAGCTGTAAGTTAGAAGTAAAGTTTATTACATCAATGTTCTCATTACGAAGCTCGCGGACGATACCATGTATCCTTGATCCCTTCATTCCAACGCATGCACCTACAGGGTCAATACGCTCGTCATAGGATTCAACGGCTACCTTTGCTCTTTCACCAGGCACCCTTACTATCTTGCGTATGGTTATCAGACCATCAAATATTTCCGGCACCTCAAGCTCGAAGAGCCTTTCAAGGAATACCGGAGATGTACGGCTGAGGATAATATTGGGAGTGTTGTTTTTCATCTCCACCCTTATTACTACGGCACGGATAGTATCACCCTTGCGGAAATGGTCAGAAGGGATCTGTTCACCTTTAGGAAGAATCAGCTCGTTACCGTCATCATCAAGCACCAGGGTCTCCCGCTTCCAGACCTGGTAGACCTCGCCGGTGACGATATCGCCGATACGATCTTTGTATTTGAGATATATATTGTTCTTTTCGAGGTCCAGTATACGTGCAACGAGGTTCTGTCTGAGGGCAAGAATGGCTCTCCGGCCGAAGTCAAGAAACTTGACCTCATCAGAAACCTCCTCACCAACTTCGTAGTCCTCATCAATCTTGTGAGCCTCAGAGAGGGGTATCTGTGTGTTGGCGTCAGTGAACACCTCATCTTCAACAACTTCACGGTTACGCCATATTTCAAAGTCGCCCTTGTCAATGTTGACAATGATGTCAAAGTTGTCAGCCGAACCATACTTCTTGGCAAGCAGTCCCCTGAAAACATCTTCAAGCACACTCATCATAGTGGGCCTGTCTATATTCTTCAGCTCCTTGAACTCCGAAAAGGTATCGATTAAATTAACGTTTTCCATTGTGGTAAACTATTCTGTTATTTGAATGATATAATTACTTTAACTGATTTAACATCCTCAAAATTAAAGGGTTTAATCAAAGTGACAGTCTCTTTCTTCTTCGTCTTCGACTCAATGCTGAGATCAAATCCTCCCTCTGTCACGTTCATGAGCCTGCCCTTTTCCCTGGTGCCGTCACCGGCAATGACTTCCACAAGACGCCCCTCATTCTTGCGGTACTGCTCAATGACCAGAAGTGGCATGTCAAGTCCCGGTGATGAGACATTGAGCTCATAGTCTCCTGCCTCCTCACCCAGGGCGGTGCTGATGTATCTGCTCATCGAAGAGCAATCATCAATTGTCACACCTTCATGCCTGTCGATGAGAACGGTGATCCGTCCCGTACTGCTGAGCCTCACGTCTACCAGAAACAGGCCTGTGCCGGTAAGATGCTTTTCAGCGAGCTTCCTGATATGATCTTTTGTAATCATAGTCTTTTTTTTGATAACAAAATAGGGGACTTTTGTCCCCTAGGCCATTCGTACCCTTCTATTCGGGTGCAAAGATAAAACCATTTTTTCAAATTTCAAAAGAAGAATGCGATGAAATAATAATAAGCGCATTGGAAGTGAAGCTTTTCTGAAGAGTTTTCGGAAACTATTAATAAATTTGGGGAGAAAAAAATACTCTTTGACCAACAAGAAAAAGATCATAAATGACCCGGTGTATGGATTTATAAGTATGCCTGGTGATTATATTTTTGATCTTGTCAGTCATCCCTGGTTCCAGCGGTTGCGTAACATACGTCAGCTTGGGCTCTCCAGCTATGTCTATCCCGGGGCAGTACATTCCCGATTCCAGCATAGCCTGGGGGCAATGTACCTGACAAGCCTTGCGGTGAACACTCTCAGGTCAAAGGATGTCAGCATTTCCCAAAAGGAGGAGCAGGCAGTACTTATAGCGATCCTTCTTCATGACATAGGTCACGGACCTTTCTCTCATGCGCTCGAACATTCGATTATAGAGGATATGCCACATGAAAGAATGTCGCTGCTTATTATGGAGGAACTCAACAGGAGTTTTGAGGGAGGTCTAACAGATGCGATAGCTGTATTCAGCGGCAGCTGTCCAAGACGGTTCTTCCACGATCTCGTTACCGGGCAGATGGATATGGACAGGATGGATTATCTTCGCCGCGACAGTTTCTTCACAGGTGTGATCGAAGGCTCGGTAGGGTCTGACAGGATCATCAGGATGCTGAATGTCGAAAACGACAGGCTTGTCGTGGACGAGAAGGGCATTTACTCGGTAGAGAAATTCCTCATAGCACGCAGGATGATGTACTGGCAGGTATATAACCACAAGACAGTAGTCTCGGCAGAAAAGCTGCTGACAAGCCTCCTTATTCGTGCCAGGGAAGTGACAGCAAGTGGAGTGAAACTCTTTGCCACTCCTTCGCTTGAATATTTTTTGCAGCCGCGTTTACTTGCGGAGGATGAGGCGGAGATATCCAGACTTATACACCATTTTACAATGCTTGACGAGAGCGACATTTTAGCTGCCACAAAGGTATGGATGTCAGCAGAAGACAGAGTATTGGCAGACCTCTGCCGACGCTTTGTAAACAGGGATCTGCTGGGTATTGAATTACAAAACAGCCCCTTTGATGAAGAGAAGGTTGCCATGACTCGTAAGAAAGCCATGGAGAAGCTGCATCTTACAGTTGACGAGTGCCGCTACTTCGTTAATACTGGAGATGTCTATAACCAGACCTATGCCCCCGGAACACCGGAAGTACGCATACGTCTTAAAAACGGGACCATCAAGGATATTACTGCGGTATCGGACCTGTTCGACAAGGATACACTTTCTGAAAAAATAACCAAATACTATCTCTGTTATCCGAAAGAGATTCTGGACAAATAAATAATACTGATATGGAATTTACAGCATCAATGGTGGCCCAACTGCTGAAAGGAAGCGTGGAAGGTGATCCGGAAACGAGACTGAATACAATTGCAAAGATCGAAGAGGGGCACGAAGGAGCGCTCTCCTTCCTGGCTAACCCCAAATATGAACCTTATATATATACTACCTTATCGTCTGCTGTGCTGGTGAGAAACGACTTCAAACCTTCTAAGGAGATCAGGACAACGCTAATAAGGGTTGCAGATCCGTACCAGGCGCTTGCCCAGCTTCTCGCAATTTACGAGAAGTCTCAGAACAAACCAAAGAAAGGGATTCACCCTACTGCAGTCATAGAGCAGGGAGCAGTTATTGGCAATGATGTGTACATTGGAGCTTATGCTTATGTGTCAGATAATGCTTTGATCGGGGATGGATGCAGTCTGTACCCTCACGTATACATTGGTGACAGCGTCAGAATCGGCAAGAACTGCACACTCCATCCCGGAGTGAAGATTTACCGCCATTGTTTGATTGGTGATGATTGTATACTGCATGCCGGGGTGGTCATAGGGGCTGACGGATTTGGATTTGCCCCCGTAGCGGACGCCAACTATATGAAAATACCACAGGTAGGAAATGTTATCCTGGAAGATCGTGTTGAAATAGGAGCAAACACCTGCATTGACCGCGCCACAATGGGATCAACCATAATAAGGCAGGGAGTGAAGCTTGACAACCTCCTTCAGGTAGGTCATAATGTGGAGATTGGAGAGAACACCGTAATCGCAGCACAATCTGGTGTTGCAGGCTCGTCAAAAGTGGGTAGGAATTGCATGTTTGGCGGACAGGTAGGGATATCAGGACATATTACTATTGCCGACGGGACAAAAATTGGGGCTCAGTCAGGAATAATGGGATCGGTTACCGAAGAGAATACAGTCTTATTCGGATATCCGGCTTTTGAGAGCAAACAATATATGAGGAGCCTTGTTTACTTCAAAAAACTTCCTGAGCTTGGCAGAAAAGTTGACGAAGTTGGCAAATTGCTGGAATCGTTAAAGAACAAATAGTTCCGGAACCCGTTCTAAAGGAAATTGTTTGAACATCACACAGATGTAGGGTTTTCTTTTGGGTCGTTCGGGAATTTTTTTCTTTATTTGCACCGTAATTCAAAGTGACAATTATGAGTGAGAAACAAAGGACGCTGGCTAAGGATGTGACTCTCAACGGGAAAGGACTACATACCGGGATAGATGTCACCGTTACTTTTAAACCCGCGCCAGCGAACCATGGTTATAAATTCTGCCGGACAGATCTTCCGGGAAAACCTCTGATAGATGCTATTGCCGACAATGTGACTGAGACGTCAAGGGGTACCACCCTGGTACAGGGAGAAGCTTCTGTGGCTACCATTGAACACGTCCTTGCAGCTTTTTCCGGACTGCGCGTAGACAATGCACTTATTGAGATAAACGCCCCGGAGGCACCTATTATGGGTGGAAGTTCGTTTATGTTCGTAGAGGCAATAAAAGAGGCAGGCATAGTTGACCTCAAAGAGGAACGTAATTATTATGTCATAAAGGAAAAGATCACCTTCTCGGACGAGGAGCACGGGGTAGACCTTATCATTTATCCTGATGACCATTTCAGCGCACATGTGCTGATAGACTATAATTCAAAGATTCTTGGCAACCAGTATGCCATTCTCGATAATATTGAATCATTCGAGAAGGAGATATGCCGCAGCCGTACGTTTGTCTTCTTCCATGAGCTTGAACCTCTCTTCAGGATGGGGCTCATCAAGGGTGGTGACCTTGAGAACGCCGTTGTGATACTTGAACGCGAGGTAGAGCAGGAAGAGATAGATCGTATTGCGAAGATGTTCAATAAACCTGGTATTACCGAGCATCATGCCGGTATACTCAATAACACCAAGCTCAGGTACCCCAATGAGCCGGCACGGCATAAGCTGCTTGACCTGATCGGTGATCTGGCATTGGTGGGCCAGCCCATCAAGGGCAAGGTCGTTGCCACACGTCCGGGTCACTATGCCAATACCAGGATGGCAAGGCTGATACGCCAGCAGATAAAGAGGCAGGCTGCGAAGAAGGAGATCCCTCTGCTTGACACAACCAAGCCCTCAGTGATGGATATTGAGCAGGTCAAGAAACTGCTTCCCCACCGTTATCCCTTCCTGATGGTAGACCGCATACTGGATCTTACAGACAGCCATATTATCGGAATGAAGAATACCACCTATAATGAAGCATTCTTCCAGGGTCACTTTCCTCAGGAACATGTTTTTCCGGGTGTTTTGCTTGTTGAGACCATGGCCCAGGTAGGAGGGATACTTGTACTCAGCTCCGTTGATGAACCGGAGAAGTATTCGACTTACTTTCTGAAGATTGACAGGCTGAAATTCAAACACAAGGTAATACCGGGAGACACAATTATTGTCAGGTGTGATCTCACTGAACCCATAAGGCGCAACATAGTGATCATGTATTGCCAGGCATTTGTGGGAGAGAAGGTGGTGGCTGAGGGGGAAATGACAGCACAGGTAGTAAAGAACAAATAACAGGATATGATTTCACCATTAGCTCATATTGATCGTAAGGCACGATTGGGTGCCGGAGTGGTTGTTGAACCTTTTGCCTCAATTCACGGCGACGTTATAATAGGTGACGGGACCTGGATAGGGTCAGGCGCCGTCATTTATGACGGAGCACGTATCGGCAGGAACTGTCGCATCTTCAATGGCGCCTCAGTATCAGCGATACCACAGGATCTGAAGTTCATGGGAGAGGAGACAACCCTGGAGATAGGAGATAACACTACTGTCAGGGAGTTTGCAACGCTCAACCGGGGAACTGTGGCAAAGGGTAAGACAGTTATCGGCAGAAACTGTCTGCTGATGGGTTATACTCATGTGGCGCACGACTCGATTATTGGCGATCATGTAATCATGGTCAGTTATTCAGGTGTTGCCGGTGAGGTAGTGATTGGAGACTGGGCTATACTCGGAGGAGGGGCCATGGCCCACCAGTTTGCCCGTGTGGGTGCTCATGCGATGGTTGGCGGTGGTTCAAAGGTGAGGCTTGATGTGCCACCCTTTATTAAAGCCGACAGGGAGCCGATGGCATACATGGGGGTAAACAGTGTGGGTCTGGAAAGAAGAGGATTCAGCAAGGAGAAGATACACGAGCTGCATGAGATATACAGGGCCTATTACAATATGGGCAAGAACGGAACGCAGGCGATTGAGTATATAGAGGCTTCTTTCGCACCGACCGAAGAAAGAGATTACATACTTAAATTTATCAGGGAATCTCAGAGGGGAGTTATCAGGGGGCGTTAGGCCCCTTTTTCTTTATTATACCGGTACCTGTATAAAACACGAATGGGAACCATACTGTACGTATTAGTTCCGTATTAGTTCCCATTCCGACGTGTGACAGCCATGACCGTCACTGTCGCCATGCTACGGTTATTGTAGCCGGTTCATCACTATTTGCTCCTGCCTTTCCGAGACCTGTCGATGCCCCCGGAGGGACTGCCGGTTTCTCGTTCCGGTGTTTCATCTCAGCTCTTTCTTCACCTTGCGGTTTTACGTAGCCTTGAACGAAACGCGGGGCCATGAACCCCTGAGGCCTGACACTCCCCGAAGGGATAGCTGCTGTCATGCCCGGATCATCTTCATCCTGTCCTCGCCGGTCTGGATGGCATGATGACCCTCTCTCTGTGCGGACACTTGCGC
>JALOMO010000048.1 GCA_025455395.1 Bacteroidales bacterium | reverse complement strand
ACGAAGATTCACTCCGTGGCCGGCAGGATTGAGAGCCATGTCTCACTCATGACCCGCCGTCCCTTCCGCAGCCCCCATCATACCAGTTCTGACATTGCCCTGGTGGGTGGAGGGACGGTACCGCAGCCCGGTGAGATAAGCCTGTCGCATAACGGGGTGCTGTTCCTTGATGAGTTGCCGGAGTTCAAACGCAGTGTGCTCGAGGTATTGCGGCAGCCGCTGGAGGACAGGATAATTACCATTGCACGGGCAAAGCTCAGCTGCGATTTTCCGGCATCGTTCATGCTCGTTGCCTCAATGAATCCTTGCCCCTGCGGGTTCCATAATCATCCTGAGAAGGCATGTACCTGTTCGCCCGGTATGGTTCAGAAGTACCTCAGCCGCATATCGGGGCCGCTGCTTGACCGCATAGATATCCATATAGAGGTCGTACCGGTGAACTATGAGAAGCTTGCCGGAACTGCCACGGCAGAATCATCTGCGGCAGTGCGGGAAAGGATTATAAAGGCTCGCGACCGCCAGACAACGCGTTATTCAGGTTTCGACGGGATATACTGCAATGCGCAGATGACATCATCTCTTATTAAGAGATATTGCCACCTGGATGAAACCGGAGGACGCCTTCTCAGAGCTGCAATGGAAATGAGAGGACTGTCGGCAAGAGCCTATGACAGAATACTTAAGGTGGCACGTACAATTGCAGACCTCGACGGGTCTGAGAATATCAATCCTGACCATATTTCAGAGGCAATAAACTACCGCAGCCTCGACCGCGAGGGATGGGCCGGATAAAAATCTCTTTAATATTTTTTAACACTGACTTTTTTGATTATTTTGCGCCTGAATAAAATATACCTCTCCATATTAGTCGGAAAGTATGGACCTAACTAAAAGATTAAGAATCAGGCTTGCCAACGAGCATCTGATGTTCGCATACCGCGGACAGGTAACAAGTGACAATTCAGTATTGCTTCTGACCCTTCTCGAGAGGGAGATGGAGTTTTCGGACTTCAGCCTTCAGGGTCGCAAGCGTCTGTTCATGTTCGTTCTCGAGAACCTGCAGAATATAACCAGGCACAGCACTACCCCTGTCCACGAGATGACCTCACTGGTAATCTACACCAAGACGGCAGACGGTTACACCGTTATTACAGGAAACACAATCAGAAATGAGGATGTGAATGGATTGAGGGGTAACCTTCAGAAAATCAACAGTCTTGATCCGGAACAGATCAGGGAAGTATACAGGATGATGCTGCAGGACTCAAATATCGGGCACAAGGGAGGGGCTGGTCTTGGTCTGATCGAGATGGCCCGCAAGACCGGGAATAAGCTTGATTACGATTTCATACCTATTGATGATGAATACTCCTATTTCATTCTCAGCAAGACGGTTGATGCCGGGGGAAAGGGAGAACACAGTCCGGGTGCTGTCATGGCATTCAATGGCAGGAGAGCGATGCAGATGGAGCGTATGATGATATCGAACAAGATTGACTTCATCTGGGCAGGGCCGCTGACACATGACATAGGTAAGGAGCTGCTAAGCTTCAGTGAGACCACGATGCATGAGTCTGAGCTTCAGCATAACCTGCACAAGCGAGTCTTTGCCGCTCTGATAGAGCTTCTGCAGAACGTGGCACAGCACAGCCCGGGGTTCAGGGCTGAGCAGCAGCACGGCATACCTGTAGCTATGATCAGGAATACTGGGAAGTCTTATATTATCACATCGGGTAACCTGATAAGGAACAGAGATATTGATCACCTGAAGCAGAAGCTTGACATGGTTAACAGGTATGATGAGGAGGGGCTTAAACTGCTTCTACGTACTGCTCTTATGGGGCAGGATATGAAGGAAGCCTCAACCGGATACATGGGGCTTCTCGAAATGGCACGCCGGTCAGGTAACAAGCTTGATTACCAGTTTGAAGAGGTAAACGAAGAGTATTCATATTATACCCTGACGGTAAGGGTAAAAGTCAGGCCTTCAGCGGCTCGCAAATAAGCGTCAGCTCCCTGCCGTCATAAACGGCATAGCTTGTAAAGCTGAACCAGTCTCCCAGTATTATCATTCTTCTTCCGTTCTCGTCGAATGTTAGCGGCAGGTGCCTGTGACCATAGATAAAGTAGCGTGCCTCACATCCTTCTCTCACAACCTTCCGTGTGTGACGTATCAGGTCTTCGTTCTCTTCCCCCAGGAAGGGAAGTGAAACATGTTTTGCAAGCCGGCTGCTGTTAGACCAAGCATGGCCAATACCCAATCCTATCCTCGGATGGATTGCTGAATAGATTCTCTGCAGCATTTTGTTGTTAAACAAAGAGAGGATTATTCTGAAACTGATGCTTTTGGTACTAAGGCCTTCTCCGTGGGCCAGATAGAACAGTTCACCTCCTATGGTCTCAAGCAGGGGCTCATGATGAATAGTGACGCCGCATTCCTCCTCCAGGTAATTCTTCATCCACAGGTCGTGATTGCCAGTGAACAGGTGCACGTCAATCCCTCTGTCTGTCAGGGAAGAGAGCATTCCGAGAAAACGGGTAAATCCCTTTGGGACCACCTTCTTATATTCCCACCAAAAGTCGAAGATATCTCCCAGCAAGTATATTGCATGAGCGTCAGCAGAGGCCTGATGCAGCCATGCAACGACTCTCTCTTCCCTCGCACGAGGATTGGTTCCTGCAGCTAGTCCGAGATGGAAATCTGATGCGAAGTATACTTTTTTGCCTTCCAACATCTTCGGTTATTTGTTGAAGATCTGGTCCATGCGTATCTGCAGGTTACGGCCGAAGAGATTGGTGTTGATGATGTTTCCCTCAGGGTCATAGAGCAGGTTTGCCGGGACCGCCTGGATGCCCATTGCCCTTGTATAAACAGGATTCTGAGGGTCAGGTTCTCTTACACTTATCCATGGTATCTCTTCGAATTGTACCATGCTCTTCCAGCGCTCCTCACTGGCATCGAGGCTTATCTGGTAGATCTCAAGACCTTTGTTCCTGTAAAGTGAGTAAATGCTTTTCAGTGCTGCTATCTCTGCAATGCACTCCTCCGATGTGGTTGCCCAGAATGATACAAGAACATATTTTCCCCTTAATGAAGAAAGAGCGATGATTTTTCCATCGGTATCGGGGAGTCTGGGGTCGTTGCCTGTCACAGGTGACTGGGCTGCAATGGTAGCCAGTCTGTTTATATACATCTGGTTTATCTCAGAGGTTACATTCTCCCTGAGGGCAATGACATGTCTTGATTCGGGGTATTTTACCGACAATGAATCTGAAACGATTTTAAGAAACTGCAGGTCACGAGGCTGATAAAGTACATAAGCGTTCTCATCGAGCCTCTGGTAAACTGCCTTTACAGAGGCCATTGAGGTAATGTTGTTAAGGATGAAGTTGATATTTTGTTTACGTTGTGCCTCCACAATCGCCAGGTAAGCAGTCTCAAGTTCTTTTCCCCTGGCAACAAGTTCCTCTTCTGACAGTGAGGAATATATATTCTTTAGTGAGTCAAGTCGGGTAATTGTAATAAAAAGCCTTTGATCGAGTTCCTTTATCTTCAGTGATCCGGGTGACCCTTCAACCTCATAATTCATTACCAGCGGTGATGCCCCGAAAGTCAGCGTTATCTCCTCACCTGGCATGGCCAGCAGTCCGACGAAATCATCTTTTCCGAGCCTGACCTGAAAGAACTCCGGACCGCTTAGTTCTGCTTTGAATCGGAAGTGGCCGCCTTTTATCTCTGCCGAATCAATCACTTTATTCGTGTTGACATCAGACTGGTCAAGGTAAATGACCCCTTCCATATCTTCATCGAACGAGCCTCTTATGGTAACTTTTTCTTCACTGCTGCATCCTGTAAATGCCGCAGCCAGTAATACTATCGGTATAAATTTATTCATTTCAGGTATTGATTTCAGGTACAAATAAAGTAAAAAATAGAGACAGGCTATTGCCGGTCAAACAGTTCAACAAGTTTTTTCTGGAGCATTTCACCTCTCAGGTTTATTGCAATAACTCTTCCGTCGCGGTCAATCAGGTAGTTGCAAGGTATCTCTGTCAGACCGAATCTCTTCACTACCTCCGAATCGCGGTATTTCAGGTCGCTTACATGCTTCCATCGGCCCACTCTGTCTTTCCTTATTGCCTCGGTCCATTCTTCTTTCCTGATATCGAGTGAGACCTGGAAGATATCGAATCCGCGGTAGTGGTATATGTCATATAATCTGACGAGGTTCGGGTTCTCTTCGCGGCATGGAGGGCACCAGGCAGCCCAGAAGTCAACCAGTACAATGCTTCCTCTCAAAGATGAGAGCATGATTGTATCGCCATCCGGACCAGGCAGGGCAATATCAGGCAGCAGGTCACCCTCGCCTATGCTCCCGTCTGTTTCACTGCCGAAGGAGACAGACCGTCTCAATCGGGCCACGAAGGTGTGAAGATCAAGCACCAGGTCTGACTCAGGGTAAAGGGCATATAGCATTGAATCAGCCCGGTAGAACAGATCAGGTTCCTTTGCCGGGTCAAAGAGCTGCAGTCCCGGCACGACCTGCTGGTTCAGGAGGAAAATGGAGACCATCGAACTCTTGTTCTCATCAAGATATATGATTGCCTTTTCACGGAAATCTGCTACTATTCCTGCAGCTTTCCTGTCAAGACTGTCCATGATAACAGGCAGGCGGTTACTGCCGATACTGTCATTGTATGCTTTTGTCAGCCTCTCAAGTTCGCCGATCACCATATCGTGGTCGCGGCGGAATCGGAGCATTGAATTTGTGGCTTCGGAACCGGTCACCGACGAGGGTGATGATATTTTGCCGGCGCCAGCTGTGATGTTTATTTTGTCTCCCGGATGAACCAGCAGCGTAAGAAAGTTATCACCACCCATACTGAGCAGAAAAAATGACGGGAATGCTATCTCAGACCTGAATTCAAAACTTCCGTCGCGTGATGGTATAACAGAATCAACGGTTACAAGGAGGTTCGGTTTTACTTCCCTTAGCAAAATATAATCACCGTTCCCCGCACCCTCAATACGACCAGATACTGTGAATCCTTTTCTCTCACATCCGGTTGTTGATACTGACAGGATGACTGAAATAATTACCACCTTCAATGAGGTGCCCCGGGTGAGGTAATTACTCAGAAGGCGTCCTCCCCTTATCAAATATGGCATTTTAGTTAACAATTTAGACGTTCTGTCGTTCTTTAGATAAGTTGCAAAGATATTTATTTTTCGCAGCACGTCAGGCTTAAAAGAGTTTCGCCAGCGGCAGGTACGATTTTTTTCATTTTCTTTGCACACGCAAAAATTTATTGCTAAATTAAACGAATTAATACTTATTTCTGAACGTAACAAGGAATCCATAACAATATGGGATACATTAAGTTTGATAAGGCTCACGTTGTAAATCTTGAGTATTCGCTCAGCCGTGAGATACTGCGAACAAACAGGTCTGGAAGCTACTCGTCGACCACTATTGTGGGATGTAACACCCGCAAGTATCACGGGTGGCTTGTTTGCCCTGTTGACGCGTTAGGAGGTGAAAGACATGTTTTATTGTCAGGGCTTGACAGTACTATCGTAAGCAACGGGCAGAGTTTTAACACCGGTATACGCAAGTATCATGGTGACTCATACAGTCCCAAGGGGCATAAGTATGTTGAGGATTTTGATATACAGGATATACCTGGGATGACTTACAGAGTAGGCAATGTCTACATGAGGCAGGAAAGGCTTCTTGTACATTATGAGGAGCAATTGCTTATCAGGTATACCATTCTTGACAGTGATGAACCGGTAAAGCTTCAGTTGCGTCCCTTCCTCTCATTCCGTAATGTCCATCAGCTTACTCATGCAAACCTCAATGCAAACACCAGGGTTGAAAAGGTAGCAAATGGAATAAAGATAAGGATGTATGAAGGGTTTCCATGGCTGCATATGCAGTTGTCATCAAAGGCTGAATTTGTTCCCGTGCCTGACTGGTACCAGGGAGTGGAATATGTTGAGGAACAGAAGCGGGGATATGATTATTCTGAGGATCTGTTTGTTCCGGGTTTCTTTGAGCTAACGGTAAAAAAGGGTGACGTCATTGTCTTTTCCGCATCGACAAGTGAAGAGCGCACAGCCGGGTTCAAGTCAAAATTCACCAGGACAGTAGCATCAAAGATACCGCGCAGTAACTTCAGCAACTGTCTTCGCAATGCTGCGCAGCAGTTCATTGAGAAGCGTGGTGGAGATACATCCATTGTAGCCGGATATCACTGGTTCGGGTCTTGCGGACGTGACACTTTCATTGCCCTGCCGGGCATCGCCATGGCCCGTACCTCAGAAGATCTGTTTGCATCGGTGCTTGATACTCAGGTACGCCGGATGATCGGAGGCCCGGTTGCGGGACCCGACAGCGATGGCAATCTCCCATTCAACAGTGCTGACGCATATCTCTGGTTCTTCCATGCAATTGGTAAATATGGTCTGGATGCCCTGCAGACATGGAAACGTTATGGAAAGCCCATGAAGCTTGTGCTGGAAGCCTATCGCAAAGGCAGTTCACCATATGTGCTGATGAGGGAAAACGGACTCATTTTTGCCGATTCACCCGGCAGGGCGCTAACGTGGATGGATGCTGTCGTGAATGGTGTTCCTGTAACACCCCGCAATGGATATGCCGTTGAAGTTAACGCACTTTGGTACAATGCTGTCTGCTATGCACTGGAGTGTGCAAAGGCTGCAAAAGACAAAGCATTCATAAAAGAGTGGGAACACCTTCCTGTAAAGATCAAAGCATCATTCATTGACCTCTTCTGGGATGAGGAACATGGCTATCTGGCAGACTATGTCAATGACAACGAGACAAGGAATATGCAGGTAAGGCCCAACATGGTCATTGCAACATCTCTTACCCACACCATGCTTGACAAGGAGCAGATGAAGAAAATTCTTGACCTTGTGAACAGGGTACTGGTCACTCCGCGAGGTCTGCGCTCGCTGTCACCTGCCGAAGAGGGTTACCTCGGGCAGTATCATGGAACGCAGGAATCACGTGACAGTGCATATCATCAGGGTACTGTCTGGCCATGGCTCACAGGACCCTTCTGTGACGGATGGCTCAGGGTTTACGGTGAGGGAGGTGTCTCACGCGTGAGGAAGCTGATATCAGGGTTTGAGGAGACGCTGACCGAGGCCGGCATATCAACCATCTCGGAGATATTTGACGGTGACCCTCCTCATGCGCCGGGAGGAGCTATTTCACAGGCAGTAAGCGTGGCTGAACTATTGAGGATCAACACCCTGTTGGAGACGAAATACATGGAAAAAAAATAAAAATATGCGTGTCCTGATGTTTGGATGGGAATTCCCTCCACATATTGCGGGGGGATTGGGGACTGCCAGTTATGGGCTCACCCGCGGTCTCGCCTCGCAGCGTGACGTGAAGGTGATATTTGTGGTTCCCAAAGCCTACGGCGACGAAGATCAGAGCGTTGTAAGCCTCATCGGAGCCAACACTGTACCCGTTGCCTTTAAGAAGATAAGGTTCAACTATTTCATGAAGGAGGTTGAAAAGATCGAGGTTTTTTCCAAGCTCGTTCCCTACACTGATCCTGAGGATTTCTGGAAGATGACCAGGGGCGAGGTGGCTGAGACTGATGTCCTTGTCAGTACCAACAAGCAGGGAAAGGTTGATTTCAGCGGTACCTACGGGGCATCACTGATGGATGAGATCCATAAGTATTCAGTTGTTGCGCAGGTAATTGCCTCAGAACAGGAGTTTGATGTCATTCATGCTCACGACTGGCTTGCATATCCTGCCGGTATAGCTGCCAAGGCTGTCTCGGGTAAACCGCTTGTCATACATGTTCATGCCACTGACTTTGACCGCAGCGGCGGCAACGTAAATCCGGTTGTTTACAACATGGAAAAAGAGGGGATGGATGCTGCTGATAAGATCATTACTGTCAGCAATCTTACCCGCGATATAGTAATCAGCAAATACAATATTGACCCTGACAAGGTTGAAACGGTTTATAATGCTGTCGAACCTCTTCATCATTCGGAACTTGATATTCCCGAGAGAGCATATGACGACAAGATAGTAACATTCCTCGGGCGCATCACGATGCAGAAGGGCCCTGAGTACTTTATCGAAGCTGCGAGAGTGGTACTATCGCGAATGCCCAATGTAAGGTTTGTTATGGCAGGCTCAGGAGACATGATGGAACGCATGATGCGCCGTGCAGCTGCACTGCGAATCACTGACAGGTTTCACTTCACCGGTTTCCTCCGTGGCAACGATGTATTTACGATGCTGAGAATGAGTGATGTATATGTCATGCCGTCAGTTTCTGAACCATTCGGCATCTCACCGCTGGAGGCTATGCAGTCAAATGTCCCTGTCATTATCAGCAAGCAGAGCGGTGTGGCCGAGGTGCTGACACATGCCGTTAAGGTTGACTTCTGGGATATTGAGGCGATGGCTGATGCCATATACGGAATACTGTCATATCCTGCCCTGTCACGCATGTTCATCATGAACGGGAAGG
The DNA here is from genome assembly GCA_025455395.1 of Bacteroidales bacterium. Lineage (GTDB taxonomy): Bacteria > Bacteroidota > Bacteroidia > Bacteroidales > VadinHA17 > SR-FBR-E99. The sequence goes on along the minus strand of JALOMO010000048.1, from coordinate 29,822 downwards.
AGGAGGTTGACAAACTGAAGTGGGAGAAGGCAGCAAGACATGTTATGAAAATTTACAGGGAAGTATTGAAACAGACAAGCTAAGAGATATGAGCACAGTACAGAAAAAGGCAATCTGCCTCTATTTTCAGGTTCATCAGCCCTTCAGGCTCAGACGCTACAGGTTTTTCGAGATGGGTAATGAACATTATTACTATGATGATTTCATGAACGAATCCATCCTGCGTAAGATTGCATACAACTGCTATCTTCCGGCCAATAAGATTCTTCTTGACCTGATTCGTAAGCACAAGGGAAAGTTCAGGGTTACATTCTCATTGACCGGCATTGTTATTGACCAGTTCCGGCTTTATGCGCCTGAGGTGCTTGACTCCTTCAGGGAGCTGGCCCAGACAGGTTGTGTGGAGTTCCTCTCAGAGACCAACTCTCACTCACTGGCATCACTTGTCAGCCGCGACAGATTTGTCAGGCAGGTAAACGTGCATCGTGAAAAGATGATTGAGCACCTTGGATATGAGCCGACATCTATCAGAAACACCGAGCTTATTTATTCTGACGAGATTGGAAGCTGGATGGCAGAGATGGGATATAAGGCTACAGTAACCGAGGGAGCAAAGCATATTCTGGGTTGGAAATCACCTAACTTCATGTATTGTAATGCTATCAACCCACGGCTGAAAGTGTTGCTGCGCAACTATACCCTGAGTGATGACATCGCATTCAGGTTCTCTAACAGGGGCTGGTCAAGCTACCCCCTCACAGCTGAGAAATATGCATCATGGGTAAAGGGTCTGTCTGTCTCGTCTGACATTGTTAACATATACATGGATTACGAAACCTTCGGAGAGCATCAGAAGAAGGAGACAGGAATATTTGACTTCCTGAAGCATCTGCCGGATGCAATAATAAAGAAGACACCCTTCAGCTTCATGACTATATCAGAGGCTGCTGATAGTTTTCAACCCGTGGCACCATTGCATGTCCCGTCTCCCATATCATGGGCTGATGAGGAGAGAGACCTTACTGCCTGGATGGGAAATGAGCTCCAGACAGCTGCAGTAAGCAAGCTCTATAGCCTGGCTGAACGTGTTGACAGGTGCGGGTCAGAACAACTCATAAAGGACTGGGTTTATATGCAATCAAGCGATCACTTTTATTACATGTCGACCAAGTTTTTTTCTGACGGTGCTGTTCATGCCTATTTCAATCCCTATGAGAATCCATACCAGGCATTCATGAACTACATGAACGTGCTCAGTGATTTTGAGATCAGGCTGAATGTTGCATGTCCGGTCAATAATCACGATGAGGAGGTCAACCGTTTATCAGCTTCAATCCAGACCAGGGATCTGCTTATAAACGAGCTGCAGGAAAAGCTGGTTAAGCTTGAGAAAAAAGCAGGTATTACCAGGCCAAAGGCAGTCAGGAGTGTTAAGGGAAAGGTCACAAAGGCTGCTGCCAGAAAGCCCGCCGCGGTGAAAGCTGTCACAGTGAAGAAGGCTCCCCGGAAAACTGCCATAAAAAAGAGTGCGGCAAAGAAAAAATAGAAATAAAGAGTAGTTTTGTGGCTGGTTGATGCGGGGGTACTAATCATCTTCTCCTGCACATCAGATTATTATTATAGGTATAAGCATGAGAGCTGATTTTTTATTTGAGACAAGCTGGGAAGTGTGTAATAAGGTGGGAGGCATTCACACTGTGATAACTACCAAGACGCTGAATGTAAAGAATGAATTTGGTGACAATTACGTTCTTATCGGCCCGGATGTCTGGCGGGATGACAAGAGCAACCCCGAGTTCACAGCTGATGACAGTATGTTTACTCAGTGGAAGGCGGTGGCTGTCCAGGAAGGTCTCAGCATACGAACAGGAAGATGGAATATTGAGGGATCTCCTCGTGTTATGCTGGTTGACTTTACGCAGTACTTTGGGCAGCAGAATGATATCTTCGCCCGTTTCTGGGAGACCTACGGCCTTGACAGTATATCGGGACAGTGGGATTATGTTGAACCGGCACTTTTCGGTTATGCAGCAGCCAAGGTCATTGAGAGCTTTACTTCGTATCACCGTGAGTATCCAAGGGTTGTTGCCCAGTTCCATGAGTGGATGACCGGTACCGGGGTGCTCTACCTGGAAAAAAATTCTCCCTGGATAGCCACAGCCTTCACAACCCATGCAACGGTTCTCGGACGCAGCATTGCAGGCAACAACAGACCGCTTTACAGCAAGCTCAACGAGTATAATCCGGTTCAGACGTCACATGAACTTAATGTGACATCAAAGCAATCTCTTGAGAAACTTGCAGCAACACAGGCAGATGTCTTTACTGCCGTAAGTGAGATCACCGGTACGGAATGCCTTGCTTTTCTGGGAAAATCACCTGATGTGGTTACTCCGAACGGTTTTGATGATTCATTTGTTCCTTCTCCCGGAGATTTTGACAACCGCCGGTCTGCAGCGCGGGAGAAACTTCTTTCAGTAGCAGGTGCTTTGCTTGGATATAAGCTTCCTGATGATACACTTCTTGTTTCTACAAGCGGCAGATATGAATACAGGAACAAGGGCATTGATCTTTTCCTCTCTGCACTCGGAAATATAAACCGCAGAACGGATATAAAACATCAATGTGTTGCATTTATACTTGTACCAGCCTATCATAAGGGACCGAGGCAGGAACTGATTGCCGCCCTTAAGGATGGATTATTTGTCACCGAGGGTGACAGGTATCTGACACATGGACTGCATTATGTTGGTGATGACCCCGTGATAAACCAGCTTGCCAGGGAAAACATAAACAATAATGAGAAGGATAAGGTAAAGGTAATCTTTGTGCCATCATATCTCAACGGTAATGACGGTATCTTCGATAAGACATATTATGACCTTCTGATCGGGTTCGATCTCACGCTCTATCCCTCATACTATGAACCATGGGGTTACACTCCTCTTGAGAGCCTGATGTTCCATGTACCTACTGTAACCACAAACCTGTCAGGTTTTGGAATGTGGGTTAACACCCATTGTGAAGACCCGGGTGATGGTTGTCTCGTGATAAACCGCAATGATGAAAATGACAGTGAGGTCATCAGGGATTTGGCCCTTTTCATCAGCAGGTTCATGCAGATGAGCCAGGATGATGTCAGGATTGCGAGGGATAAGGCATGGGAGGTATCACGTATTGCAAACTGGAATGCACTCATCAAGTATTATTTTAGTGCTTACGAATTTGCGCTTGAGAACAGTGAGGTACGCCGCGGACAACCGAGGGAGTATACCCGAGTGCTTGAGGCAGTCGACCTGCAGGTGCGTAAGCCTCACCAGGTACCTGTATGGAAGGACATATATGTTCAGTCGGAGTTGCCGGAACGCATCGGCTACCTGAAAGAGCTGGCTACAAACCTATGGTGGTCATGGAATAATGACGCTGAACTGCTCTTCCGCAGGATGGACCCCACGCTATGGGAAGAGGTAGCCCATAATCCCAGGAAATTCATTGAGGCAATAGACTATAAGAGACTGGTAGTCCTTTCTGAAGATGAAATCTTCCTGGATGACTCAGACAGGATTTATAAAGAGTATACCGATTATATGGCCAGGCCAGAAAATAGTGATCTGCCCTCGGTTGCATATTTCAGCATGGAGTTTGGCATTCATCCCTGTCTTAAGATTTATTCAGGAGGCCTGGGTGTACTCGCAGGCGATTATCTTAAGGAGGCCAGTGATTCAAACGTCAACATAACTGGTATAGGGCTGTTGTACCGGTACGGTTACTTCAGGCAGAAGCTGGGCCCCAGGGGTGAACAGCAGACAATATACGAGGCTGAGGATTTTGCCCAGTTGCCTGTCACGCCGGTGAAGGACAGCAACAATAATATCATGACCATATCTCTTGCCTGGCCCGGCCGTACAGTTAAAGCCCGTGTATGGCTTGCCCAGGTTGGCAAGGTGAAGCTATACCTGCTTGATACAGATCATGATGAAAACACTCATGAAGACAGGGCCATAACACACTACCTCTATGGCGGTGATTCTGAAAACAGGCTTAAGCAGGAACTTATCCTGGGCATCGGTGGTGTACGGGCGCTCATTTCGCTGGGCATCAAGCCTGATGTTTATCACAGTAATGAAGGCCATTCAGCATTTATTGGCTTCGAGCGGATGCGTCACATGATCGAGGAGCAACATCTTACTTTTGAGCAGACACTTGAAATAGTGAGGGCCTCCACACTATTTACCACCCACACTCCTGTTCCTGCAGGTCATGATGCCTTTGAGGAGGATCTCCTCAGGAAATATATCTCACATTATCATACAAGGCTTAATATCTCGTGGGATCAGATGATGGCACTGGGGCGGTGTGACACCGATCACGATCGCAAGTTCAATATGAGCTATCTGGCTACACGACTTTCACAGGAGATGAACGGTGTGAGCGAATTGCATGGTCATGTATCGCGTGGTCTCTTCTCGAAGCTATGGCCGGGATATCTGCGCGATGAGCTTTATATCGGACATGTTACAAACGGAGTTCATCATTCAACATGGACGGCCCCGGAGTGGGAACAGATATATGTAAAGCTCACGGGAGAGGCTCACTTTAACCAGGCCGACAGGAGTCAGTGGGAGAAGATATATCAGGTTGATGATGCAAAGGTGTTTGAGGTAAAGATGAAGCTTAAGAAGCGCCTCTTTGACAACATCAGGAAACGTCTTCAGTCTGAGATGCTCGAGAGGCATGTCAGTCCTCGTAAGTTATTGAATATCAGCAGCCATCTTAATGAGAAGTCACTTACAATAGGATTTGCACGAAGGTTCGCCACTTATAAGAGAGCCAGCCTGCTTTTCCGCGATCTTGACAGGCTTGAAAAAATAGTAAACAATCCTGAACGGCCGGTTCAGTTCATCTATGCAGGCAAGGCGCATCCGAATGACGGCGGAGGGCAGGATCTCATCCGCCGGGTCAATGAGATCTCGCAGATGCCACAATTTGCAGGTAAGGTACTCTTCATTGAGAATTATGACATGGAGCTCGCCAAGTATCTGGTCCGAGGAGTTGACATATGGCTTAATACCCCGACCAGACCTCTCGAAGCCTCTGGCACAAGTGGAGAGAAGGCTGTAATGAACGGGACGATACACTTCAGTGTGCTTGACGGATGGTGGGTAGAAGGATATCACGCCTTTGCGGGCTGGGCCCTTCCCAAGAAACGCACATTCACAAACCAGGATTTACAGGATGACGTTGATGCCGAGACAATTTACAATATGCTTGAGTATGAGATTGTCCCTGCATATTATTCAAGAGATGATGACGGCATTCCGCGTGAATGGACCAGTTATATTAAAAACACAATGGTGAAGGTCGCTCCTGAATTCACTACCAGGAGGATGCTCGATGATTACCTCGGAAAGTTCTATAAGAAACTTCATGAGCGCAGCAAACGGATAACCACAAACAACTATGCCCTGGCCCGTGAGCTGGCTGACTGGAAGAATGAGATGTCAAGGGCATGGGATGAGATAGAGGTCCTGAAATATGATCTCCATAACGCTGGAGAGAACGTCTACAAATCTGGGCAGAACTATTCCACTGAGATATTGCTCGACATCAAGAATATTCCTGCTGAAAATGTAGGGGTTGAATTTGTTGTTACAAAGCTTCTAAAGAGTGGTGAGCATCAATTCCTTGCGGGAAAGGAGTTCAAGCTTGTTAGCAAGAAGAAGGGCAGGGCGATCTACCATGTTGACTTTCTTCCTGAGAGGGCTGGGACCTTTTTCTACGGAATACGTATCTATGCGAAGCATCCGGAATTGCCGCACAGGCAGGATTTCTGTCTGTTGCGATGGGTTGACTGACATTAAAGGCTGTGGATGCCTTTAACCTGTTCCTGCACCAGGACGATTGCTGTCCGTGCAGGTAGATAAAGTTTAAGATGGTGTGGTGCTGTCACTCCGTAGTGGCCATGGTCAGGGATTGAAAAGTATACCTGGCTGGCGTCTATACGACCCTGACCGCCAAACAGAGGGTCATCAGTATTGAGGACTATCCTGAACTTGCCCTTGACAGGTATGCCGTAGCCTGTAAAGGATACAGACGGATTGAAGTTCATTACTGTTATCAGGCTGCCTCGTTTGAAGGCAATAATCTTGTCAGTGTTATTTACAGTAATGGTTTCGGTAAGCTGCAGTCCGGGCAGATCGTATTCTTTTCCGGTCATGATCATGGCCCTGTCAAATTCATTAAGGTGCTGGTATCTCAGGAGGCTGTTTTCTGCGAGGCTCCATTGCCTGCGGGCATATATATAGCTCCATCCGTTTCCCTCGCGGGGGAAATCTATCCACTCCGGATGACCGAACTCGTTGCCCATGAACGTTAGATATCCTCCTCCGGCAGCAATGAATGTGAAGAGCCTTATCATCTTATGGAGTGCCACTGCCCTGTCAATCACGAGGCTGGGAGTGTTAAGGCTCATTGAGGTATACATCTCAGCATCAGCAAGTCTGAATATCAGTGTCTTATCACCTACCAGGGCCTGGTCGTGTGATTCGCAGTAAGATATAACCCGCTCTTCCGGGCGGTGTTGTGTCAGTTCATGCAGGAGGTACCCCAGCTCCCAGTTTTCATCGGCGACTTCCTTTACCAGTTTGATCCATATATCAGGTACCCCCATTGCAAGCCGGTAGTCAAAGCCGATGCCTCCCATGGTCACCGGTGATGCCAGCCCGGGCATACCGCTCATCTCCTCTGCCACTGTTGTGGCTCCCGGGTCAAACTCATGTATAAGCTTATTGGCCAGGGTAAGATAGACGATGGCATCAGTGTCCTGGTTACCGTCAAAGTACTGCTGGTATGAGACAAAGTCAGATCCCAGGCCATGATCATAATAGAGCATGCTTGTAATGCCGTCAAAGCGGAAGCCGTCAAAGCGGTATTCTTCGAGCCAGTATTTGCAGTTTGAAAGCAGAAAGTGTGCGACTTTCGGCTTGCCGTAATCGAAGCAGAGTGAGTCCCACGCCACATGCTTTCTCCGAGTGCCTGCATGGAAATAGAGTCCCGGGTCGCCGTCCTGGAGACCCAGCCCTTCAAGTGTATTTGAGACAGCATGAGAGTGGACAAGGTCCATGATAACTCTGAGACCCATGCCATGTGCTGTATCAACCAGCTCTTTCAGGTCATCAGGAGTGCCGAAGCGGGAGGAGGCGGCAAAAAAGTTAGAGACATGATACCCGAATGAGCCATAATAAGGGTGTTCCTGTATGGCCATGAGCTGGACTGTGTTATATCCGAGGTGTTTGATGCGTGGCAACACGTTCTGTGTAAACTCGCGGTAGGTGCCGGTTCTCTCTTCCTCGGTTGCCATTCCGACATGTGCCTCATATATCAGGAGTGATGGCGGCGGCGGCGGCGCGGAGTGTCTCATTACATAGCCCTGTGCGGGCTGCCATACCTGTGCTGAGAATATCTTTGTCTCATCATCCTGAACCGCGCGGGTGACATAGGCGGGTATGCGCTCGCCGCCGCCGCCCCTCCATCGCACAGCCAGCTTGTACAGGTCACCATGACCTATCATTTCCTCACCAAGTTCGATGATCCAGTCTCCCTCTCCTGCATGGTGGAGCCTGTATCGGTCATCTTCCTTCCATCCGTTGAAGGTTCCAATTAGCGAAATTGCTGTTGCATTTGGGGCATGTTCTCTGAAAACCCAGCCACTCTCAGTTCGGTGAAGACCATACCAGTGATGCCCGTTTGCAAAATCGGTGAGACTTTTACCGTCTGTGATGATGGCTTCGCGCTCATTGCTATAAGCTAGTCGTGACTCGATGACTGCCCTGAACGGGTCAAGCCATGGATCAATCTCATAAAATTTTCCGGACATCAGGTACAGGATTTGCTCTGTCTCTAAAATTACAAAATTCCCGACAATGAGAGCTTACTTCTGACAGAGATTATATCCCCTTTGTGATTGAACATGTTGAAGATGACCTGATAATCCTGGGTATCATCGGATGCCGGGAATTCATATACTGTTGTTCCTCCGGATTCAATAGCATGACCATCATTCCAGTACAGCGTGCTCCTGAAATCAGGCAGGCGCGAACGCCGTGCTTCTTCAGCACTGTAGTCAGGTGTAATGAAGGCCTTTGACTCGTCATACATCCTCCATGGTATTCTTATTGAATTATCCGGCAGACGGATATCGGTGTAACTTCCATCATGCGTTGTCACACTGATTATCCCGGGAAAGAGAAGGTCTCCGACCATGTAGTCACTCGTTATGACATCAATCTGTTTAACATGTGCAGGGTTTAGATTAAGAATAATATCAGCATCATCTACAGGTACGAGGTCTATGAAAAGAGCCGGCGATCTTTTAAGGGCAGGGTCGTATATCACAGACCCGTTCCCACCGCGTCCCGTTCTTACTGACACTCTTTTTATAAGCTCAAAGAATATCTCCCTCATTGATGAGAGGCTGATGTAATCCTCAAGCAGCACTTCCTGGTCGGCCCTGCCGTATAGCCTGAATGCAGATGGTCTGGCGGGCATTACGGTTGCAACAGATGTGGTATCGGTGATACCGTATATTTTCCTTACCTGGTATCTTACCATCAGTTGCTCTGCCTCAGTTTCACTCTCTGATGGTGTGGTGTCAGCAGGAAACTCGCAGGGAATATAGCTTTCAGAATACCTGTTCTCAAAACTGACCGGCATGTTCGTGCCTCCGTTATCAACTCTTATAACGATATTGTTAATGTTCTCTTTCTTCTCAAGAAAGAAAACAAACCTGCCCGTACTGTCTCCTTCAGCATATTGAAATGTAGGAGAGAATCCAAAAGCGGTAAGATAGGCTCTTGGGCCGGGTAAAATATTATGGTCTTCGCTGCCAGGTTGTGTCAGATATAGAAATCTTCCCTCTCTCTCCTCAAACCATCTGTTCTGTTCGAAGCTCCCGGATGTGATTTTCACCCAGTCTATCCAGTTGCTTGTGGCACCGAGAAGTAATATGTTTTTTGTTTTTGTTGTAAGTGCGGGGAATGATTCTCTCTGGAAAGGCAAGTTCACCGGAAGCCTGATCTCTGATCCGAGCATAAGGTATTCTGATGCAAGCAATCCTTGTTTGCCGGGAGAGGGAACAGAGACTGACAGGCTTCCGCTACCAGCAATCAGTCCCTCAATTTCAATTCTGACATTATCCCTTCTTTTAACCGGGAGGGTGCATTGTATTTCAGGCTGGTCGACGTCCGGCCCCGGGATGAAGAGGTACCTTTCGCTCAGGAAATTACCCTCAGCATCAAAAAGTGCAATATTGTTTATTCCCGGAGCGAAGTCCCCGGCAGGAATGATTGTACGGAATTCCTGACTGCGGAAGCTAACCTTTTCATTGAGCACAATCTTTCCGCGTGACTGCACCAGGATAATACCAGAGCGAAGCGTGGGAGATTCCTTGCCGGTTATCTGCCTGGCACTGATTGTCACCATTCCTTCCTCATTGTAATCGGCACTCAGTATTATTCCTTCGTCTGAGGCGGCCGGCAGTGGATATCTCTCAGCTGCTGCTTCCGGTACGAAATAATATTGCACTCCTTTTTCAGGAATGAAACTTGACAGACTCGTCCCTGTGCTGTCACACATTACCTCAGCTACATTCAAACCCTCTCCGGTCTCCAGCCACCCGCTGCAAGGAACAGGGTAACCATATTTATTCAAGGTGACTATCCCTGTCCGGTTCTCCACTCCGTTAATGAGATTGCCCCCCTCTGGAAGGAAGAGTACTTCTGATGGAGGGTCATTGCGGAATTTTGTGCCTGTAAAGAGATTTACCTGTTTGTCTGAGAATGGATTAACAACTGTTATAGTCTTCATGAAGCATCCATGTGGCATATAGTTCTTCATTACTGCGGTATAGGCACGCAACATGTAGGTCCCTGATGAGAGAGTGTCAGGAAGGTAAAGGATCACTGTTCCGGAACCTTCCTCAATCATCATGGTAGCCTGGGCAACAGGACGGTTATCACAGGAAAGGATCTCCGCATAGACATAACTGTCTCTTGATACGAGAAAAAGATCCGGGTAACTCAGCAGGTATCCTTTTGTCCTGACAGCTTCACCCGAGACATATATCTCCCTGTCGGTATGGAGCCACAACTCCTCGTACGGTTTTATCTGGCAGTAGTCCTCCAGTTTTTCCTGTGCAGATCTGAGATCAGCAGGGTTATGCTGACCGGTAAGTGTTACTGGCAGCAGAGAGGCAAGAAGCCAGGCTAATATTACCTTACTTTTCTTTATCATTGAAAAGTGAATGATATACTTTTTTATGACCGGGCTGATTCCAGTAATCAGGCATTATCGTACTTCCGTTCATGGAACAGTCAGCACATTCTCTCCTTTTGGATAGAACGTAATAGTCAAGAAGGGGGATGTCACCAGTTGAAGGATCCGGAGACCATCCAGTAAGTATGTAAATGTCTTTATATATTATGGGATCCCACAGGCTCACCAGTATCGTGTCAAAGGGACAGGATTCATAAAAGGCAGGAAATTGAAAATGGTAATTCTCAATGAAGAGCCTCTTCTCCGCAACACCTGAAACACTGAAGAATCCGAGGACCTTGATGGCAGGATCGTCAATGCAGTAGATGTTACTGGGAATTGATGAGGGTACTACATCGTAAAGCCCTCCTGCGTCGAACGCAACCTTTCTTATGTTTTCCCAGTAAATAAACTCTTCCTCATTAAGAGAATACTGCCTTACCAGGATGCTGTACTTCGCTGTCAGCCTGTCAGTCTCAGGGGTGATAAATGTAACCGGCTGGTCTGTTATCCGGCTCTCGGCAAGGACAGAAGTGCTTTTGATATTAATATCTTTTGAGTCTGTCGATTTCCAGCATATACGGTTAATTATTGTATGATAGTTCCATGGGAGTCTGAATTCCCATGTCTCCCTGAAGTCCCATCTGAAAAAAATGCATTCACCTGTCGGGTCATAGGTGTTGACATAAACCTGGTATCCGGGTGTCACCTGTCCAGGATAATAAAATTCATTATATTCTAAATCCGCATCCAGGGAGTCAATTTCCGGGACAGGAATTAGCTTCATATAATCCGATTCAAAAAAATGACCATCACCTTCAACCTGTAATCTGTATTTTCTTCCGGTTAATGATCTGAACTGTAATGAGTCAGACAGGTACAGACCTCCGCCTGCATGTGTAAATGGGTATTCATTCCCGGCATCATCAATAACGGCCACGTTAAAATTACTTATCGAGGGTGGGGGCTCTGTGGGATTCAGTGGTTGCGACCATGAAATTCTTACCTCAAATATTTCATTCCTGTCAGTCACCTGTCCTTCGATGACAATCGCATATTGCTCCCCGGTAATCTCAGGCATGAACTGAGTGACACACGAGCCAGCCAGGAAGGCAACTATGAATAATGTCAAGGTTAATTTATTCATTGAGCAGGTTAAAAATCAAAACTATATGCTATTGTCGGAATGGCATTCGCAAAAACTGAAAGCCTGTAGGCGTTGACGGTGGTGCCGTTTATTATGAAGTATTCTGAATAGACATTGTCACGCCCGAGAAGGTTATAGCATGAGAAGGTCCATACAGGGTTCATGAATTTGTCTGATTTCAGGTTGCCCTTTAACCGTGCTGAGATGTCAAGTCTTGAATAATAGGGAACTCTGTATTCATTCCGGTCTGAATACTGAACAAGCCATTGTCCTCCGGTCTGGTACATTCCGACAGGGTAGGTAATTGGGCGGCCGGTGTTGTAAACGTAACTAAGGGCGATATTCCAGCGGCGGGTCAGGGCATAGTTCAGGCTCATCCCCAGATCATGAGGTTTATCATGAGAAGCAGGGAACCAGGTTCCGCCGTTGATTGCCTCACTCTCAAAGTCACTTGTGCTTCTCATCAGTATCCTTGAATAAGTATAACTGATGTGCCATGTAGTCTTTCCTGATACCTTTTTAAGCATCAGCTCAATACCATAGGCTCTCCCGTTAACGCTGACGATGTCTTTTTCAATGCTTTGGTTCATGGTTATAATTGCACCACCCTTGAAGTCGATCATATTACGTATAGGTTTATAATAGACCTCGGCAGAAAACTCAAGAGTATTCCACGGTATATTAATGTAGTAGCCGGCAGAAAACTGATCAGCAACCTGGGGATGCAGGTAGTAATCAGACAGTTTCCATATATCAGTAGGAGAGATGGAAGTAGTATTTGAAAGCAGGTGGACGTATTGCCTTGTCCTGTTATAGTTCAGTTTGACTGAACTCGAGGAATTTAAGAGGTAGTTCACTGACAACCTGTATTCCGGGCCTGAGTAGGTCTTGTAAAACTTGCCATCAGCGATCATGAGTGTATCATAGACTGTTGCCCTGCTCATGGGCAATCCGGGCTGATAGAGCCTGATTAGCTTCGGCCCTATAGATGAGAACAGTGAATATCTTAACCCGAGGCTCAGCGACAGGTTATCAGTAAGATCCAGCCTGTCTTCAAGATAGACCGCGCTTTCAAGTGCCTGTTCGGGCTCCACTCTCTTTGCCACCACCAGAGACGCATCGGAAGCCGGTTGGTAATCACCGGGGAGAATGTTATAGTTGATAAGCTCAATGCCGTAATTGAGTTTATGCAGAGTGCCGGGAGACCAGTCAAAATCAGCCCTGACGCTTGCAAAACTGAGTTTGTAGTCAAGTTTGAAGGAATTCTCCGGACTGCCAAGACTCCTGATATCATACCTGTAGAGGCTGGTGTTAGCAGATAATCTCATGGTCATCTCATCATTTATATTGTGTGACCATTTCATTGCAGCAATGGTGTTATTATAACTGTAGGTGGTATCACTGTTAAGCCTGAACTCATCATGACTCTGGTATCCTGACAGCTCAAAACTGTTCTTTTCGTCAGCCTTCCAGGTCAGTCTGCCATTAAAGTCATAGAATGAAGCAGTGCTGTTGTTCAGGACAGGGTCATTCACCAGGTTCATCAGCCAGTCAGAGTAGGTGCTGCGACCTGACAAGAGCAGCGACAGTTTTTCGTCGACCAGTGGAATATCCAGGAGAAGGTGAGCTGAAACCGGGCTTATCCCGGCATTGCCGCCGAATTCTCCGGTGCTCCCATCCCTTGGTATTATATCAATTACCGAAGAGAGTCTGCCGCCATAACGGGCCGGGATGCCTCCTTTGTACAGATGAAGGTCTTTGATTATGTCAGCATTGACAGAAGTAAAGAAGCCGAAGAAGTGAGAGGGATTGAAGAGTGGTGCTCCGTAAAGAAGTATAAGATTCTGGTCAGCAGCACCGCCCCGTACGTTGAACCCCTGTGAGGCTTCACCGACTGTCTTTATTCCAGGGATCAGGAGGATATTCTTAAATATGTCTGTCTCCCCAAGGGTGGTGGGCATAAGCCTGAAGGTAGCCATATTTACCTTCTCCAGACCTACCTCATATCTTCTGAGCATGTCATTTCTCCGTGCAGTGACAACTGCGCCCTCGATAGGGATAAAGTCCTCTGCCATTGCTATGTCAAGCCTGCCGCTGCCATAAACCCTTGCAGTGAGGCTTACCTCCTTCATACCCAGGAATGAGAATCTTATATTGTATGTTCCCCTGGGAACATTGATCTGGTAAAACCCTGTTCCGTCGGTTACCGATCCCCTTGCCAGCTGGTTGATAAAAACGGTCACTCCTGCAAGGGGCTCTTTGCTGCTCTCATCCTTTATATATCCTGTAAGACTTACGTTACCTGACCTCTCTTTCTCTGACGGATTTCCTATCTCATAAAGCAGATTTCCGGTCATGACTGTCTGTTCCGAATCCTCTTCCTTGTCATCTGGAGCCAGGTATTTATCATCAGTCGCCTTCTCCGATCCTGTCAGCCTGATCATGATATCTTTGGTAATTACGATGTTACCCTTATCATCAATGAAATAATAGATTCCCTGTCCGGCAAACGAATAGTTGAGCACAACAGTAAGGAGAGGATTCTCTCCTGCATCGGGAATGACGAGGCCTGAGACCCAGTCATCCCTGAAGTAAAACCTCAGGGGTGTTTCCTGCTCAACACGCTCTGCGAAATCACTGAACTTCAACCCTGCATAATCCCATGTGATCTTATAATCAGGTTTTTGTGCTGCTGCAAAGCCGGCAAATGAGGCTGCTAAGATCAATATCAGTACTCTTCTGACTACCATATTTTCAGAGCGAATCATAGAATTCAAGGACCGGGATAAGTGTCTCAACTCTTTTTGTATCGGCGTGGATCCCGGTTTGTCTTAAAAACTGTTTTATTTCGGTTTCCTTGTCTGCAAGGGCATTAAAAAGATCCTTTTTACTTGTAATCTTTATTATCTCTTCGCCCCTGATGATATATGCCTGCTTCGACTCATCGAATGCATCAAACCTGTTTTCAATTGCTTTTTTCCTGATCTCCTTTGTATATTTGAAAGCCAGGTACAATTTGCCCTGGTAAAGCACATGACCGTATCCAAATGATTCAAAGTTTACAAAACGATATTTTCTGTTGTTGTAAACCATGGTGAACTCCTGAATATTCTCCTTGTTTGCCTCAATATAGGACCCTGGCCTGGTCATCAGCACCAGCTGATCATTATAAATGTCATACCAGCAAAGCTGGCCGGTAAACACTCTTCCGTTAATTTTCTTTTTTCCCATACCCTGCCATTATATATCTGCTGACGCAGATAAGCCGTATCCTGGCATATCCCGGCGTCAGATGCCCCAAGAGAGAAAGTGTGAAGAAATATGAGAAACAATGAGAGTAATGCCCTGTCCATTTAGCCTGTTCTCTTCATTTCATGATCTTAACTACAATATTAATAATAAAATCAGGCTTTTGCTTCATATTCAGGGATGTTTTAAAGCATTGGAATGCTTTCTAAGGTCGCATGAGGAAGATTATTCTGAAGATATCCCGGAATTGTTCACATTTTTAAACACACCTTTCTTATTTTTACGGGCAATATAATATGATGATCATACACAGGGGATACAGCGATCTCAGGCTTAACAGGCCTGTTGTCACCATGGGAGTTTTTGACGGGGTTCATCTCGGCCACCGGATGCTTCTCAGCCGTGTCGTCAGTGAGGCCGCAATCAGCGGTTCTGATTCGGTGGTCGTGACATTTGATCCTCATCCCCGCATTGTGCTTACAGGTGATCCTGCCCACCTGCGCTTTCTGACAGATATTGACGAACGTATTGATCTTTTGCGGGAGACCGGCATCAGACACCTTGTTATTATTCCTTTCACTCCAGAGCTGAGCCGCCTGACGGCGTCTGAGTTTGTTGAGAGAATTCTCTGCCGCCATCTTGGGGTCAGTCACCTGATCACCGGCTTCAACCATCACTTCGGAAGGAGGCATGAGGGTGACAGCGAAACCCTCCTTGCCTGTTCACAAAGCATGGATTTCAGAGTCACCCGGGAGGAGGCCTTCATGATTGACGGAGAGGCTGTAAGCTCCTCATCCATAAGAAAGCTTCTTGAAGCAGGTGATATCAAAGGAGCAAGAGTGTTACTCGGTTATGATTATGTTGTAAGAGGGACGGTGGTATCTGGAAAACGGATAGGGAGGAACCTGGGATTCCCAACGGCAAATATCTCACCACTTTTTGCCCACAAGCTCATACCGCGGAGCGGGGTATATGCAGTGGAGGCCGAGATGGAAGGTGATGCCCGCAAGCATGTTGCCATGCTCAATATTGGATTGAGGCCAACTGTGAGCGAAGGGGCGTTACACAGAACCATTGAAGCTCATATCATTGATTATAATGCTGACCTTTATGGTAAAGCCATAAGCATCAGGTTCCGTGAGCGCCTGAGAGACGAGATGAAATTTGATAGCGTTGATGCCCTGGTTCATCAGCTTGCCATGGATCGTGAAAGGACACTAAATCTGTTAAGACCATGAACAATCAGATGAAATTTTAGTTACTTTTGCAGACCTAAAAAAAAGAGATATGTCATTCATCAACAGTGAACTTCCATACAAGGTAAAAGATATTACCCTTGCCGAATTCGGCCGCAAAGAGATAGAGATAGCTGAGAAAGAGATGCCGGGGCTTCTTTCTATCAGGCATAAGCATTCGTCAACGAAGCCGCTCAGGGGTGCACGTATAACCGGATCGCTTCACATGACCATTCAGACGGCTGTTCTGATCGAGACCCTTAAGGAGCTTGGTGCAGACGTGCGTTGGGCAAGCTGTAATATTTTTTCAACCCAGGACCATGCTGCAGCAGCTGTTGCTGCCGCAGGAATACCGGTGTTCGCATGGAAGGGTGAA
This sequence comes from Bacteroidales bacterium, assembly GCA_025455395.1. Lineage (GTDB taxonomy): Bacteria > Bacteroidota > Bacteroidia > Bacteroidales > VadinHA17 > SR-FBR-E99. The sequence goes on along the minus strand of JALOMO010000048.1, from coordinate 13,504 downwards.
ACTCTCGAGGAGTACTGGTGGTGTACGGCACAGGCACTGGCCTTCCCTGGTGGAAAAGGGCCAAACCTTATTGTCGATGACGGTGGTGATGCTTCGTTGCTGGTTCACAAAGGATTTAAGGCTGAGAATGACAGTTCGGTGCTTGACGTGAAACCATCAAACAGGGAGGAGGCAATTGTTCTTGACACCCTGAAAAGAATCCTTGCCGAAGACCCGCAGAGGTGGCACAGGACAGTGAAGGAGATGAAAGGCATCTCTGAAGAGACTACGACAGGCGTTCATCGACTTTATCAGATGATGGAGGCCGGTGAGCTTCTTGTACCGGCAATAAATGTTAACGACTCCGTCACAAAAAGCAAGTTCGATAACCTCTACGGATGCCGCGAGTCACTTGCCGACGGCATCAAAAGAGCCACGGATGTTATGATAGCGGGTAAAGTAGTTGTTGTATGCGGATACGGCGATGTCGGAAAAGGCTCGGCACGTTCCATGCGTTCATACGGGGCAAGGGTGATAGTAACGGAGATAGATCCGATATGTGCTCTGCAGGCAGCAATGGAGGGATTTGAAGTAAAGACTGTGGAAGATACACTTTCCGAAGGAAATATTTTTGTCACTTCTACCGGTAACAGGGATATCATCACCATAGAGCACATGGAAAAGATGAAAGACCAGGCTATCATCTGTAATATCGGACATTTTGACAATGAGATACAGGTTGATGCCCTTAACAGCCACAGGGGCGTAACGAGGATAAACATCAAGCCGCAGGTTGACAAATATATTTTCCCTGACGGTCATGCAATATTCCTCCTGGCAGAGGGCAGGCTTGTCAACCTGGGATGTGCCACGGGGCATCCCTCATTTGTGATGAGCAACTCGTTCAGCAACCAGACACTGGCGCAGATAGATCTTTGGACCAAACCCTACGAGATCGGGGTCTACAGGTTACCCAAGTATCTTGATGAAGAGGTTGCCAGGCTCCATCTTGAGCAGCTGGGGGTGAAGCTAACGCAACTTACAAAGGACCAGTCTGAGTACATTGGAGTTCCTGTCAGCGGCCCTTACAAGCCTGAACATTACCGGTACTGATAAGGATCGGTCAATCTCTCTTATTCCATACCCGTACACCTGACCCGAAATAGTCAGTGTTGTAGTTCTTCAGATAATACTGGCCCGGACCTGACTGTGGCATTCCTGAACTTCCCATGGCATAAAGGGTATTGCATCTGGGGCAGACAGCGAAGACACCGTCAACATTGACAGCAATACTCTCTGAAGCAGTAACATAGCAGTGAGGGCAGGTACGATCAAATGCATAGTATTCAAACCCCTCCAGGCCTGAGTTATATACAATAATGCCGTTATTGTCATATCCTCCCGTGCCGATGCCGAGGTGGATATGTGAAGATGATATCAGGGCGCTGCTTCCCGGGGCATTGTTAAGATCAAAAAACTCCGGATCAGAGAAATAGATCCTGAAGTCAATTGTAATGTCAGGTATCACATCATTTTTCTCATCACTGCATGAATATAAGAGCTGCAGCAGTAACGCTGCGAACAAAAAAATCTTTAAATTTGAACCTGACATGTCTATTTCGCGGTTTTTGCAAAAGTAGCTAATTCTTTGAGCCGGCTATAACATTCAAACGCAATGAGGCAGAAGATAGTATTTATAAGATTTGCGGTTACACTCATTATATTGCTGTTTGCCGTACCTGTAACTGAGTGTAATGCCCAGCGCAGTGCCAGCCGTAAAGCGGAGAAGGAGTTGTTTGGCAAGACGGGTAAAAGCAAGCCTGCGAACGATAAGGTAAGGGTACCCGGGGCAGCCGGCAAGGCGATGAGGGAGCAGGAGAAGAAGGAGGCCCGGCGCGACAAGGAGGAGGAGAAGGCCATGGAGGAGCTCAGGAAACGGCATATCAGCATGCAGAATGAGGCTACCAGGGAGCGGATGGCTAACAATCAAAAGAAGACTGAGGTTGACTATAAGGCAAAGAAAGAGAGACAGAACAAGAAGAAGAATAAGATTTACGCCAATCAGAATGAGGCCACCAGGGAGCGGATGACTAAAAATGAGAAAAAGACGCAATCTGATTATAAAGCCAAGAAGCAGAAACAACGCAAAGAACAGCGGAAACCCGGAAAAAGAAAAACACCAAAACCCTGAAAAATCATGGAAGATAACGGATTAGGCAATATCATTTTCTACATTATTCTTGCAATAATTGGTCTTGCAGGATCATTTCAGGGCAAGAAGAAAAAGGTACCGGGTCAGGCTGCTCCGCGCAAGAGTACTCCCCAGCCTGTTCAGCAGCAGCCTAAGGCTGAGGCCCCTCGCAGACCTCAGCCCGTTTTTGCAGCACCGGTTGATGAGGGTCACTATAGTGAACCCCTGGCGAAACAATTTTCTGATGAGGGGTCAATAGAGAGCTCAATGGCTGCTGCGTTTGCTTCTGAAGGGATCAGAGGTATGTCAGAACTGCAGATGAAAGCCGTAGCTGATACAACAATTTCAGACAGTGAGATAACCGACGCTCCGGTATATGACTACGAGATTGTTTTTTTATTGAAAGTTTTGTATATTTGTTCTTTGAAGAGTTCCGGTAATGCCGGGATTCTTCTTATTTTTTAACCTATCAGAAGAGAATTATGTCGGAATTTGTCTATGTAACAGAAGAGGGGCTCCATAAAATGAAGGAGGAACTTGACCTGCTCCGTAATGAAAGACCGGCTATTGCAAGGCTCATTGCTGATGCACGCGATAAGGGAGACCTTACTGAGAATGCCGAGTATTCAGCAGCCAAGGAGGCCCAGGGCATGCTTGAGATGAAGATAGCACGCCTGGAAGACCAGGTAGCACGGTCACGTATCATTGACGGCTCACGTATCAATACCACCACGGTGCAGATACTGAACAGGGTGAGGATACGCAACAGGGCCAGCGGCACAACCATGGAATATCAGCTAGTGCCTGAGACGGAGGCTAACCTTAAAGAGGGAAAGCTGGCCGCTTCTTCGCCAATAGCCCAGGGCATTATGGGAAGAAAAGTGGGTGATGTGGTTGAGGTCAAGGTGCCGGCAGGCATTATTCCGTTCGAGATTGTTAATATATCAATCTGAAAATCATTATTATATGGCATCAATTTTCACGCGGATAATCAATGGTGAGATACCCTGTTATAAAGTCGCTGAAGATGACCGTTTCATTGCTTTTCTCGACATAAAGCCTCTCAAGGCAGGGCATACTCTCGTAGTTCCGAAGCAGGAGGTTGACTATATCTTTGACCTCGATGACCTGACACTTGCTGACCTGACCCTCTTTTCAAAGAAGGTGGCCGAGGGGATAAAGAGGGTGGTTGAGTGTAAAAGAATTGGTATGGCTGTGATAGGACTGGAGGTGCCGCACGCACATGTACATCTCATTCCGCTTGATAGGGAGATGGATATATTGTTCACCAACCCGAGGGTCGTTCTCTCCGACGAAGAACAGAGGCGTCTTGCCAAAGCTATAAGTGAGCAGGTAAAACTGTAACCAATAACCAGATACAATAAAAAAGCCCCTGGCAAAACCGGGGGCTTTTTTAATATCGTAAGAAGTTATTACTTCTTTGCTGGGCAGCATGGAGCAGCAGCAGTAGCCTGACCGGCCGGGACTGCCTCACCCTTTGTCTCAGCGCAACCTGCAGCTGAAGGGCACTTTGAACAGTCTTTACCAGCGGTAGTGCTGCAGTCTTTACCGGCAGCAGCATTCTTGCATGCATCTGCAGTAGAACCGCATGTGTCACATTTACCGTCCTTGTTATTATCGACGAAGGTACACTCTTTCTTGGTCTGCTTCTTCTCCTTGTCTGAGGCCTGAGCGTAAACTCCTGCAGCCACTACCATCAGTGCGATGAGAATAAGGCTGCCAATCATCCATTTCTTCATACTCTATGTAATTTGGTTTAATAAGAAACAGCCGCAATATAAAAAAGTTTCTGAATCGAGAGACAAAATTATCTCAATTATCATAACTTTATTTCTGCTTTCGCTTCAAAATGTCTCGCTTCATTGATATTAGCGATGATTTTATTTCTCTTTTCTTTCCGCGGCTCTGCATGTCATGTGGGGCTCACCTGGTGCGGGGTGAGAGGGTTATATGCACGGGTTGTCTTCTGACAATTGCCCGGACAGACTTTCACACCAGGCGTGGTAACACCCTTGAGCAGGCTTTCTGGGGGAGGTGCAACGTTGAGAGGGCTGCAGCGTTCTCAGTCTATAACCGCGGCAGCCGGATCAGAACCCTCATCCATGAGCTTAAATACAAAGGAAAGAAGGAGATAGGCACAATGCTTGGGGATCTCTACGGAAGAATACTTTCAGACGGTGGTTTCATCGAAGGGATAGACATGATTGTTCCTGTTCCGCTGCATCCGGCGCGTCAGAGAGAGAGAGGGTACAACCAGAGTGACTGTATAGCATCAGGCATCTCTGCTGCGACAGGAGTGCCTGCAAGAAATGATATTATCAGGCGTATTGAAATGACAGGGTCACAGACAAAACATAGCCGGTATGACCGGTGGGAAAATGTAAAGGGACTGTTTGTTGTATCAAGACCAGGGGCTGTGACGGGGAAGCATCTGCTTGTGGTTGATGATGTGGTAACGACAGGATCAACCATGGAAGCATGCGTCAATGCACTGCATGAGGCAGGTGCTGTCAGGGTAAGTATTGTCGCTCTTGCTGCAGCACAGAAGCTTACCCTTTAAGCCTGTCGCTGTTCTTCCTGATGAACTCCTCCCAGTTTTTATACCCTTTTGCCGAGACAGGTTTGGTGCTCTGATAATAGTGACAAAGTGCGGCCCCGAGAGCATCAGTGGCGTCAAGGATCATTTTTTCTCCCTGGAATGAAAGAATGGTCCTTAGCATTGTAGCTACCTGTTCCTTGCTTGCCTGTCCCTGGCCGGTGATCGACATCTTGATCATCCTGGGGGCATATTCGAAAACGGGAAGGTCGCGATAGAGGGCTGCGGATATCGCTGCACCCTGTGCCCTGCCCAGCTTGAGCATGCTCTGGATGTTCTTGCCGTAGAAGGGTGCCTCTACGGCAAACTCGTCAGGATGATACTGGTCAATGAGCCTCAGTGTTTCCTCGAAGATCGTACGTATCTTTTTAAAGTGATCCTCTTTCTTCCGCAGATCAATTATACCAAGGGCGATTAGTGCAGGGTTTTTACCGGTCACCCTGATTAAGCCATAGCCCGTGACAGTTGTGCCGGGGTCTATCCCAAGGATTATTCTTTCAGTTTTGCTCTTATTCACTTGAGAAACTGACCCGGAGGGGCAAGATAAAGGTTCCTGGGCAGCTGATCACCTTCAGAGAAGACCTTGATCCTCCTGTACGAAACAGCCGACTTTGCCTTTGTGCCCTCAAGCAGGCTAATAGCTGCCGCAAGTGATGCCTCCTGGGGATCACCCCAGTCGCGGGTTATGTCATCATTGGCCAGCATATCAGGAATCATACCCTCATAGAAATCTCCCTCATCTGCAGAGTTGACATACTCGAAACTGATAGGTGCGAACACATATTTATAGTCAGGGTTAGGCTTGGTGTTTGTCGGGAAGGGGTAACCAAACAAATTCATCCCCGCAGGCTTACCGTGGGTAGTGTCGCCAACGATTGATACCTCTATGTATGGCTTCAGGCTGTTGATGACAACCTCACTGGCTGAGGCACTGCTTCTTGTGGTTATGAATACTGCCCGGTCAAGACCAAGCGGACTGTCGGTACGGATGAACTTAAAACTTTCATTCCAGTCAGCTGCGACATCATTATTATATTTAAGCTTATAGCAAATCTTGGTTGTATCACCTTTTCCGAGCACAAGGCTTGACAATTGCTGGGCAATGCTCATGTAGCCTCCCCCGTTATAACGCAGGTCTATGATCAGATCTGTGACGTTGTTGGTCTTAAAATAGGCAAATGCCGCATCAAGCTCCTGCTTGGAAGGTTCGATGAATGTTTCAAAGGCCAGGTATCCTGTCTTGCCGGTTGAGAGGTCAAGAATCCTGTAATCTGTCACCGAGTTAATTGTAAAACTGGCCTTCGCTGAGGTGAGAGTTATTTTTGTGCCATCAGGCTTGATGAAGTCGAATTTATTGGTATAACCTGCGGTAGAGGGGCCCATTAGAGCATTATATGCTGCTCCGTCACCTGACAGAAATATCTGTGCAATGTTCTGATCATTTATCTCCTCTATTATCCAGCCTCTTCTGACTCCGCCCGGCCACAGATCCGAATTTTTATACAGGCTTACTACCCTCACCTTGTTCTCAGGACCCAGTGCCATCCTTATACCGTGGCCAACGAAGGACCCCCCCATTGAAGCCATAAAGTCATCATAGTCCGACACAAAACTCCACCTGTCTGTCGGGGTGTACCTGAGGGCATCCATGAGTTCATCAGGGCCGGGATAGTCTGACAGTTTTACCGTTGGCATCTGGTTATTCCACAGGTAAATATAATCCATGAGGTCATACAGACCGTCGCGTGCCCTCTCCTCGAATGTATATGGGTCTGTCGGATCCGGATCCGGATCCTTTTTACAGCCGTAAACGAGCGGTATTATAAGTGCTATAATGAGTATCGCCTTTTTCATTTCATTGCGGGTTAAAGTACAAAAGTAACAAAAAATATGCCGTTAATGTTTATTGCTTTCGGGCCGGTTCTGGTAGAGAACGCTTGCAACTATAAATATCAGGCCAGCCGGTGTGGTGTAGTATATTGGCTCATCAATAATAAAATGTAGTAGGAGCAGTGAAAGGAACGGAGCAAAGAATACCAGGTTGCTTATTTTGTCTGGAGAAGGTGATAACTGCAGTGCCCTCAGCCAGAGCCAGAATGTTATACCCATCTCAAAGATGCCGCAGTAGACTGAGGCGGCAGCACCTTTCATGCTAATCTCGCCGCTGAAGGAGCCGGTAAAAACCATTAAGACCAAAAGATATGCCGTTCCAAATGCGAAGTTTGTAAAGAGCTTCACAGCCTCGTCGCGGCTGTCGCGCATGTTAAGGATGAAATAGAACGCCCACAGCACGCCGCTAAAGAGAGCCAGTAAAACTCCCGCCGTGTCTGATCTGCCGGGATGAAAAGGGCTTCCCTGGGAGGAGATGATATAGACTCCTGCCAGGCTTACGAAGAGAGCGATGAAGCTCCTGGCCGGTATACGCTGTCCCAGGAGAGGGATTGACAAAAACACCAGAATGATTGGCCATACCATATTGACAGGCTGGGCCACCTGACCTGGCAGACGGCTGTAGGCAGTGAGCAGAATAAGATAATATCCTACCGGGTTTATCAGGCCCAGCAGAGCAGACCACATGACCTCCTTCACGGTCATCTGCGAGAGCAGTCTCAGCTTGCCGGTGAAGAGAATTATAAGGAAGAGCACCGCCAGTGACACCAGGGATGCAATGCCAAGCATTGTTACAATAGTCAGTTCTGAGAGAGCTATTTTAAATGCTGTGGCAATCGTGCCCCATAATGTTACAGCCAATGCCGCATAGAAATATGCCCGGGAGCTGTTATTCATGCTATCAGCTGATCAGCTCAAACCCTGTATAAGGGATTAATGCCTTGGGGATCTTTATTCCTTCAGGGGTCTGGTTGTTCTCAAGCAGTGAGGCGACAATGCGCGGCAGGGCCAGTGCGCTGCCGTTCAGCGTATGGCAGAGAGTTGTCTGTTTTGCACCCTTCTCCCTGAAGCGGCACTTAAGCCTGTTGGCCTGGAATGATTCGAAGTTTGAAGTGGAGCTTACCTCAAGCCAGCGCTGTTGTGCTGCAGAGTATACCTCAAAGTCGTAGGTCATTGCTGATGTGAATGACATATCTCCGCCGCAAAGTCTTACAATACGGTATGGCAGATCCATCTTTTTCAGGAGGTTCTCTACATGGCTGACCATCTCTTCGAGAGAGTCATACGATCTTTCAGGATGAGCAATCTGCACTATCTCAACCTTGTCAAACTGGTGCAGCCTGTTCAGTCCTCTGACGTGGGCACCCCATGATCCGGCCTCACGGCGGAAGCATGGAGTATATCCCATATTACGTATCGGAAGGTCAGCGGCTTCAAGGATAACGTCGCGGTATATATTTGTTATTGGCACCTCTGCGGTTGGTATCATATAGAGATTATCAATTCCTACGTGATACATCTGCCCCTCCTTGTCAGGGAGCTGCCCGGTGCCGAAGCCCGAATCTTCATTGACGACTATCGGTGGTTCTATCTCCCTGTATCCTGCCTTCTCACCCTCGTCGAGAAAGAAGTTTATCAATGCCCTCTGCAGCTTTGCTCCCTTTCCTTTGTAGACGGGGAACCCGGCCCCTGTAATCTTTATACCCAGGTCAAAGTCAATGATATCATATTTTTTTATAAGGTCCCAATGGGGCACGGCACCAGGGTACAGCTCCGGTATGCCACCTCCTCCGCGAACCACCACATTATCTTCTGCGCTCTTGCCGGGGGCTACTCCGGGATGTGGGATATTAGGCAGTCTGATAATTTCATTCTGCATCTCAGCACTTGCCGCATCGAAGGCCTCAGTAAGCTGTTTCTGTCGCTCCTTAAGATTGCCGATACCTTTTTTTGCGGCTTCAGCCTGTTCCTTTTTGCCCTCCTTCATAAGGGAGCCTATCTCTTTTGAGAGATTGTTCAGCTCGGCCTGAAGGGCATCACCCTCTGACTGCAGCTCCCGGCGGCGGCGGTCGAGGTCAAGCACATGGGCTATTATCTCAGTGGCATCGAAGTTTTTTATTTTGAGCCTCTCGATAACAGCAGAGGGTTGTTCGCGGAGTAAGTTAATGGTTAGCATCGTGGATTGTTTATTGGCCTTTAAGGAAGTGCAAAATTAAAGCAAAAACTCCTGAAAAGATGCGCCGCAGCGGATTTTCTCAGGAGTCAATTTCTTAAGTGTACAATCCTTATACGGTAACAGGTTTTACCGAGACGTATGATTTGTTGTCACTTTTCTTTCTGAATTCCACGGTGCCGTCAATAAGGGCAAAGAGCGTATGATCCTTGCCTATGCCGACGTTATCGCCCGGGTTATGTGTTGTGCCACGCTGGCGGACGATTATATTGCCAGCCTTTACTACCTGGCCTCCGAAGAGCTTGACGCCAAGTCGTTTGCTTTCCGACTCGCGGCCGTTACGTGAACTGCCGACTCCTTTCTTGTGTGCCATATTCTTATCTGTTAATTTTTACTGTTATTCTTTTGCAGGTTTCTTAACGCTCTTTGAAGCAGGCGCTTTTTTCTCTGCGGTCTTCTTTTCTGTCTTCTCTTTGGGTGCTGCAACCTTCTTTGCAGGGGCTTTCTTAGTCTCAGCCTTTACCTCAGCCTTACCCTCAACCTCAACCTCAGCCTCAGCCTCAGCCTTAACCTTTACCTTTGCCTTGGCCGGCGATTTCTTCTTCGCTTCGCCTCTGGCTCCGATTGATAAAATCTCCACCTGAGTAAGATCCTGACGGTGTCCTGATCTCTTCTGGTATCCTTTTCTTCTTTTCTTCTTGAAGATAATCACTTTGTCGCCTCTGGGGTGTGAAAGCACCTTGCCCTCGACAACAGTGTTCTCAATGACAGGTTCGCCAATGGTTATGACTCCGTCATTATCGATTAAAAGAACCTTTTCAAACTCTACATTCTCGCCTTCGGCTGCTTCCATACGGTGAACGAAGATCTTTTTTCCTTCTTCTACCTTATACTGCTGCCCGGCAATTTCAACGATTGCGTACATTTTCAATCACTCTATTTATTACTCCGTGAGGCGGTCATGCTCATCCGTGCGTGACACTTCTGCCTGCCCCTGCGGATCTCTGTTTTTCGGACTGCAAAGATATAAAAATTAACTTATTTGCAAATCAACATGATGATTTTATCGCTAATAAAGTGTGGATAAAAATTTCCAGAGCAGGGAAGTGAGAGATTCATATTGTTTATATTTGTCATATCAGCCTGCCGGGCTGGAAGCAGTGTAACTATGCAGAACAAGCTAATTCGTCTTAAGGTTATCGGTATTTCCTACAGCCAGACACAGTCAGGGGCCTATGCCCTGATCCTGGCAGAGGAGAATGGTGAGCGCCGGTTACCCATAATTATTGGGGGCTTTGAGGCCCAGGCAATAGTCATAAGGCTTGAGAACCTTGAGCCGCCCAGGCCGCTCACGCATGACCTGTTCAAGAGCTTTGCCGAGTCATGCGGTGTCACCGTTGAACAGGTAATAATCAACAGGCTGCGGGAAGGGATCTTTTATTCAGAGATAATATGCACTGACGGGGAGAGGCGCTTCCAGATCGACTCACGTACATCTGATGCTGTAGCCCTGGCACTGAGATTTGAATGCCCTATTTTCATTGAACCTCACATACTCAACGAGGCAGGCATTATAATGACTTCTTCAGCTGAGGAGGAGAAGGCCGGTAAGGATACAGAAGTTTCTGTGAAGAAAAAGCAATCTCAGGCTGCAGAGTACAGTGAGTATAGTCTCGATGAGCTTAAGGAGATGCTGGCGAATGCCGTTTCGCGCGAAGACTATGAGCAGGCAGCCTCAATCCGTGACGAGATTTCCAGAAGAAAGGAAAAGGACTAAACTGCCTGTCATCAATGAGACAATATCTTGATCTACTCAGCCATGTGATGAAGCATGGAGCCGAAAAGAGAGACCGCACAGGGACAGGAACGATAAGTACTTTCGGATACCAGATGCGGTTTGATCTCTCATCCGGATTCCCGCTGATGACCACCAAGAAGCTGCATCTGAAATCAATCATTCATGAGCTGCTCTGGTTTCTTAGTGGAAGCACGAATGTCAAGTATCTGCAGGATAACGGCGTAAGGATATGGAACGAATGGGCCGATTCCGATGGCAACCTGGGGCCCATCTATGGCTATCAGTGGCGCTCATGGCCCTCTGCCGGAGAAAGGCATATTGACCAGATCGCGGCCGTTGTGAACTCTCTGAAGAATAATCCCGACTCAAGACGGCATATTGTCAGCGCCTGGAATGTCGGTGAAATTGAAAAAATGGCTCTGCCTCCCTGCCACATACTGTTCCAGTTCTATGTTGCCAATGACAGGCTTTCGTGCCAGCTTTATCAGAGAAGCGCTGATATATTCCTGGGAGTACCTTTTAATATAGCCTCCTATGCACTCCTTACCCTGATGATGGCACAGGTGACCGGATACAAACCCGGTGAGTTTGTCCATACCTTCGGTGATGCCCATATCTACCTGAATCACATTGAACAGGTGAAGCTTCAGCTCGCGCGCGAACCGCGGGCACTGCCGGTAATGACTCTGAACCCGGAGGTAAAGGATATCTTTTCATTCAGGTATGAGGATTTCACCCTCTCGGGATATGATCCCCATCCGGCAATAAAAGGGGAAATATCTGTCTGATATGATCACTATAATTGTAGCAGTCGACCGCAATTACGGCATCGGATACGGGAACAGGCTTCTTGTTCACTTGCCGGGCGACCTCCAGAGGTTTAAAGAGATAACAATGGGGCACTCTCTCATCATGGGCAAGAAGACCTGGGAGTCGTTACCGGTTAAGCCCCTCAAAGGGAGAAAGAATATAGTGATAACCGACAATGAGCTTGACTGCTTTGACTGTGCCGAGACTGCCAGGTCAGTCGATCATGCACTGCAGCTATGCGACGAGGATAAAGAGATCTTCATCATTGGCGGCGGATCGGTATACAGACAGTTCATGCCTCTTGCAGACCGGCTGATGGTCACTCATATTGATGAAGAATTCATCTCCGACACATTCTTTCCTGAAATTAATAGCAATGAGTGGTATGTCTCTGAAAAAGAAGATCATATAACCACAGAGGATGGCGGGGTCAGCTTTACTTACACAACTTACCTCCGAAAGAAATAAATTTTTTTTCTGGCCTCATTAAACCTTTTAAGGTTTTCTTCAGTCTATGTGATATAGAAAACGCAGAAAACTTAAACAGACACTATTATGAAAACAAAATCATTAATCGTAATTATGATCCTGGCAGGTTTTGCATTAACATCCTGTCAGAAGACAAAACCAATCGAGCAGTCAAGCATTGAGGCGGCTGATGATGCCGTATTTGCAGAGACTCTTTATGATGACGTTTTTGCCTCTCTTGAGATTGCCTCATCAATTGCCGAGGCCGGGCTTAAATCGTCAGTTGTTGACAGCTGTCCGGTTGTTACGGTAACCTTCCCCGGGGAGGGTCTCTGGCCTCGCAATATAGAGATCAACTATGGCACAGCGTGCACAGGGTTATACGACGTAGTCCGCAGTGGCAAGATACTTATCACCATGAGCGCCCCGCGCAGGCAGACAGGATCAGTACGTACAGTCACTTTCGTCGACTACTATGTCAACGGAGTGAAGATAGAAGGCACCAAGACAATTGAGAATCTGGGTCCCAACAACAATCAGAATGTTGTCTTCGGCATCACTCTCGCAGGAGGCAAGATGAGCTTTCCTGACGGGAAGACAATTGAGCGCGAATTCGAACATGAGAGGGAGTATATTTCAGGATTTCTGACAAACACACCGTGGGATGATGCATGTTTCATCAGCGGTATTGCTACAGGTGTCAACCTCAGTGGCAAGAGTTATACTCACACTATCATCAACAGCCTTAAGTGGACAGCGGCATGCAGGTTTCTTGTCAGTGGCACACTGAGGTTTGAGATAGAGGGTATCGAGCCGTTTGACCTTGACTACGGTGACGGTGAATGCGATGCATACGCAACTATCATAAGGGGTGATGAGAGCAAAGAGATAACCCTGAGGTTCAGGCATCCTAAATTACCCGTAAAGAATTAATATATAATAAATTGCAGAGGCGTAGCATGCTACGCCTCTCTGTTATTTATAAAAAAGAGGGTGTCTCAAAAGGGCACCCTCTCTTTTATGGGATTATTGTTCATTTCTTTTGCTCCTCCAAAAGAAATGAACCAAAGAAAAGGAGGCCGGAAAAGACAACCACCCCCTGTTTGTCCTCCCGCTGCACAAGGCCTTAAAGGCGCCACCAAACAGGGTGCGGTTCGCACCTTTTCCGGCTTACCCTCGCGCAACATAAACGGTTAATATGTTGATAACTAATGAAAAGAGGGTGTCTCAAAAGGGCTCCCTCTTCTTTTTGGGGATTATGTTCATTTCTTTTGCTCCTCCAAAAGAACCGAAGAAGGCTTTAGCCTGACGAGCTCAGCGAAGCCAAATGAACTAAAGAAAAGGAGGCCGGAAAAGACAACCAACCCCTGTTTGTCCCTGGCTTACAAACAGGGCTATAGCTTTTCTTATGACCAGTTAAACCGGTTGACCACTTCTATTTAAGGTGAGAGCACAAACTTTGCAACAAGCGCCGGGGCTAATAATGAAAGTTACACCTACGACCTTAACGGGAATATTAAATCACTGGCAAGGTATCGCAAGGGAACAGGACTGATCGATAATCTAACTTATACCTAC
>JALOMO010000047.1 GCA_025455395.1 Bacteroidales bacterium | reverse complement strand
CCTCTTCAATGAGCCTTGACTTCGACATCCCAGGTAAAATAAACGCCTTTGACCAATCATCTATAAATTGTCTATGGTCAGATATCACCATGATTGTCTTCTTGTCGTCCAAAAACAATTGATGTTGCCCTGGAACAGATTAAGAAAGAGACGAAATTGGGCAATCCGGCACTGAAGGAATATGTAAAGAACAATCCTCACCCTGCACTGGAGCCTGTACTCAGATGGACGCTGGCTGTCAATGAAGATATAGGAAAGTGGCTGAAAAACACTCCTCCTTTTCCATATGCAAGAAAGTCGATAGAGAGGCTCAGCACCCTCGCCGACGCCATCGTTGTCTCACAGACACCTCATGAAGCACTGGCAAGGGAGTGGGAAGAGCACTCTATTGACCGTTATGTGCTGGCTATTGCCGGGCAGGAGCTCGGAACCAAGACAGAGCATATTACTATGGCAGCCAAAGGCAAGTATCCTGATGACAGGATACTCATGATCGGTGATGCGCCGGGCGACTTCAAAGCTGCCCGTGATAATGGAGCACTCTTCTTTCCCGTGGTTCCGGGACATGAAAACAGGTCATGGAAGCTCTTTTATGAAGAGGCTCTTGACAGATTCATCGCCGGAAAATATCGGGGTGAGTACCAGCAGCAACTGATCAGTGAGTTTGAAAAGTCTCTTCCCGATAAACCATCCTGGTAACGAAAACCGAGTAAGATGATATATTTTGCCAAGGGCAGCCCTGAGTCCGATCTGAGAGCAGAGGAAATTAGCGAGGCACTCGAAACTGCACTCAGGTTCCTCACAGACAGAAAGAGTTTCCTGGTTATTCCTCCTGATATAACACGAGCCCATTCCGGTGCCGGCCTTATAACAGAACTGCTCTTCAAGAAGGCAGGTGCGAGAATCATGGACGTCCTTCCGGCTCTTGGCACTCACCTGCCGATGGAGCCGAAGGAGATCTCCAAAATGTTCGGTGCTGTACCAGTGCACCTCTTCAGGGAGCACCGCTGGAGGACAGACATTGACGAGATCGGAAGAGTACCCTCCTCTTTCGTCAGAAAGGTGACATCAGGGAAGCTTGACTTTGACTACCCGGTGCAGGTAAACAGGCTCCTGACATCAGGGAAACACGATCTGATAATCTCAGTAGGACAGGTCGTACCCCATGAAGTCACAGGAATGGCCAACTACAACAAAAACGTGTTTGTTGGATGCGGAGGTAGTGAAGCCATCAACAAGAGTCACTTCATAGGCGCAGTACATGGAATAGAAAATATCCTGGGTACGATAGACAATCCGGTAAGGGCAGTGCTTAACAAAGCTTCAGAGATAGCAGCACCTGTACTGCCGCTGATCTACATACTTTCAGTCGTCAGTCCTGACAGTAATGATGACATTAAGATGCGCGGGTTATACATCGGCGATGATATTGAATGTTTCAGGCTGGCAGCAGAGTTATCATACAAGGTCAATTTCACCACGATTGACAAACGACTTAAGAAAGTGGTTGTGTGGCTTGATCCTGAAGAGTTCAAGAGCACCTGGCTGGGTAACAAGAGTATATATCGCACCCGGATGACCATTGCTGACGGAGGAGAGCTGGTTGTACTTGCCCCCGGAGTAAAAACATTTGGAGAAGACCCGGTAATAGACAGCCTGATAAGAAAATATGGCTACCGGACCACTCCTGAAATTCTCTCTTTTGTCGATAAGAACAGTGACCTGAAGGCCAACCTGAGTGCTGCGGCCCATCTGATCCACGGATCGCCGGAGAACAGGTTCACGGTCACCTATGCAACGCCTCATCTGACCTCTTCAGAGGTGGAAGGGGTCGGTTACCGTCACGGGAAGCTTGAAGAGCTTATTAGAAAGTATGATCCCCGCCAGATGAAGAGCGGATACAATATCACCGCAGACGGCGAGGAGATATATTTCATTTCAAATCCTGCAACAGGTCTCTGGAGAGCGAAAGAGTGAAGTGATGAAGATAGTTATTGACGAGAATATCCCGTTTATAAGAGGGGCCTTCGAGCCCTGGGCTGATGTCATCTATGCTCCCGGAGGCGCCATTGACAGCAGGATAGTTGCTGATGCAGATGCCCTTATCGTCAGAACACGTACCAGATGTGACAGCCAGTTGCTCAAAGGAAGCCGTGTTAAGATCGTTGCTTCGGCTACCATTGGTTACGATCATATCGACACCGGATGGCTGGAAGCGGAAGGGATAAAATGGACAAATGCACCCGGATGCAACTCCGGATCAGTGATGCAGTATATCACTGCCTCACTCTTTCACCTGGCATTGAACCATTCGCTCGACCTCCACTCGCTCACAATCGGAGTAGTTGGCATTGGCAATGTGGGATCTAAGGTCGTTCGCGCCGCCAGGACATTAGGCATGAATGTTCTTCAGAATGATCCACCCAGGAAACGGAGGGAAGGTCTGAAGGAGTTTATTTCCCTTGACACTCTTCTTGAAAGATCAGATATAGTGACCCTTCATGTGCCTCTGACAACCGAAGGACACGACAAGACCCATTATCTTATTAACCGTGAAAACCTTCAGGCCCTAAAGAGAGACTGCATACTCATAAACACCTCAAGGGGAGAGGTGGTTGACAACATTGCCCTACGCAAATCACTTTCGGCAGGTACACTGGGCGGAGCAGTTCTTGATGTGTGGGAAGGTGAACCCAGGGCTGACAGGAAATTGATCGGACTGGCCGACATCGCCACTCCTCATATTGCAGGTTACTCAGTAGACGGAAAAGCCAACGGAACTATCACGGTTGTCAGGGAGGTTGCCTCACTTCTTGGTATTCCACTTGCCGGCTGGCAACCAGGCTCCCTCCCTGTGCCGGATAAACCGGTCATCGAGCTTGATCTCCATGCATCAATGAACACACCGCTTAACCTTGCAGCCATGGCTGTACGACATACCTATCCGGTTGATGAGGATGACCGCCTATTCCGGTCCGACCCTGGCAGATTCGAGTTTCTACGTGATAACTACCGCCAGAGAAGAGAGTTCGGCTCATTTCAGGTCAGGATTGAAGATACTGAGACAAGAAAAATCCTTGATGAACTTGGATTTAGAACCATCCGGACTTAAAATTAACATTATATAACTCTTTAATCTATTCAGGTTATATGGATACCTGTCACGTTTCATTCTGAAAGATTGATTAGTTTTGCACTTTATTAAACAAACTCTCTCTTTATGGCCAAAAATATCAATGTCCGTGCTGCTGACAATATCAGGATCTTTTCAATGGCGATGGTTGAAAAGGCAAACTCCGGTCACCCAGGTGGAGCGATGGGTGGGGCTGATTTTATTCATATTTTATATTCGGAATTTCTCCGGTTTGACCCTTCTGACGGAGAATGGATTAACCGTGACAGGTTCTTTCTCGACCCCGGGCACATGTCACCGATGCTCTATTCCGTTTTGACCCTAACAGGTCACTTTACCATTGATGACATCATGAGCTTCAGGCAATGGGGGAGCGCTACTCCCGGTCATCCCGAGCTTGACAGGGCGCGTGGCATAGAGAACACATCCGGTCCTCTCGGACAGGGCCATACCATGGCCGTCGGTGCAGCCATCGCGGAGAGATTTCTCACTGCCCGATTCGGAAGATTGTTTGAACATAAGATCTATGCATACATTTCCGATGGCGGAGTACAGGAGGAAATCTCCCAGGGTGCCGGAAGACTTGCAGGTCACCTGGGCCTTAATAACCTTATAATGTTTTATGATTCGAACGATATCCAGCTTTCCACGGAGACATCGGCTGTGACATCTGAAGACACCGCTGCAAAGTATAAGGCATGGGGCTGGCGTGTAATGACCATTGACGGCCACAGCCATGACGAGATCAGAGGAGCCCTGAGGATGGCAAACGACGAGAACAGAAAACCTGTACTGATAATCGGCAGGACGGTGATGGGCAAAGGCCTTGTTGATGAGGCCGGAAACAGCTTTGAGGGCAGGTCGTCGACACACGGACAACCGGTGACGCACGCCGGTGCATCTTTTAAAAAGTCAGTAGCCAGCCTCGGGGGAGATCCTGAGAAACCATTTGAGGTTTTCAGCGATGTAAGGAAACTCTATGACGAAGTACTGAAGACAAAGGCCATAGGGGCTACAGAGTGGAGAAAGAAGAAAAAGGCATGGGCTGAGAAAAACCCGGAACAAGACCAGAAGCTACATGAATTTTATTCGGGTCACATACCTGCAATTGACTTTATGTCGGTTAGCCAGAAGGATAATGATGCCACGCGTAATGCATCGGCTGTCCTGCTTTCCCTGTTTGCCGAAAAGATACCGAACATGATTGTTGCTTCTGCAGACCTTGCCAATTCCGATAAGACAGACGGCTTCCTGAAGAAGAGCAAGCCTCTGGTGAAGGATGATTTCACCGGAGCCTTCCTTCATGCAGGCGTCTCCGAGCTTACCATGGCAGCCGTGATGAACGGGATAGCCCTTCACGGAGGGGTCATCGCAGCATGTGGCACCTTCTTTGTCTTCTCTGATTACATGAAGCCTGCCGTGAGACTCGCTGCGCTGATGGGCTTACCAGTCAAATATATCTGGACACATGATGCATTCCGTGTTGGCGAGGACGGCCCCACGCACCAGCCGGTTGAGCAGGAGGCTCAGATAAGGCTTATGGAGCATCTTAAAAACCATCACGGAGAGAGCAGCATGCTGGTACTGCGCCCCGCTGACGCCCCCGAGACAAACCATGCCTGGAAGATAGCTCTTGAAAACACCCGGACACCTTCAGCACTCATCCTCTCAAGGCAAAACATCAAAACACTGCCTACCGCAGGTAAAACGAGGATCGAGGCAGCTGCGACGGCTGCGAGGGGTGCCTACGTGATTGCGGAACCTCAGGGAAAGCCGGACCTTATAATGGTTGCCAGCGGTTCTGAAGTAGCTACACTTGTCGAGGCAGCAGCGCTGCTTCAGGCTGATGGTATAACCGCAAGGATAGTCTCCGCCCCGTCAGAGGGTCTCTTCCGCCAGCAGGAGAAAAAATACCGCGAGAGTGTTATGACACCGGGGATACCCGTCTTCTGCCTCACTGCAGGACTGCCTGTTACGATGCTCGGGTTTGCAGGGTCTGAAGGAAAGATATGGGGGCTTGACCACTTCGGTTATTCAGCAGCCTATAATGTTCTTGATCAAAAGTTTGGCTTCACTGGTGAAAACGTGGCGAAAGAGGTGAAAAAATTTTTAAAAGCCTGATTTAACATATATTTTCCAGCCTCTTTGTTGAACCTTTTGAAGTAACTTTGGTTTATTCTTAAAATTAAAGCAAAGAGTATGAAAGTATTGAAATGGATCCTGATAGTGATCCTTGTTCTTGTTGTTCTGACCGCCGGTATCGGATTCATGATGCCAAAAGAGGTTAAGGTAACTGTAACGGAAGAGATCACTCTCCCTCCCTACAAGGTATTCCATTTTGTAGCAGGCTTTGTTGACCGCACGGCATGGGATCCCTGGATCAAGGCCGACACCGCCACAGAATGTACATTCGACATCAAACCCGGATATACCGGGTCAATTTACAAGTGGCAGGGCCCGAAGATTGGCACAGGAATGATGGAAGTCGATTCGGTTGTCATAGGATCATATCTCCACAACCTGGTATCATTCTCCAGGGGTGAACCTATACCCGAGGAATGGATCTTCACAGCGACAGAGAAGGGCACCAGTTTCACCTGGTCTGTAATCATGACCTCCTCCTCCCCCTTCGGCCGGATAATGAATTCTATGTTCAGGGGAATGATAATGAAGACCATGGAAAGTGGCAGGATTGATCTCAAGAACTACCTTGAAACAAACGGTGTCACCATGAGCAAAGTATCTGATTTCTCCGTTGAGGATTATCCTGCCATCGAAGCATTGACCCTCTCAGGAAGCGGCACCTTCGAGGAGACGGCACTTATGATGGGAGAGTTTTTCGGCAGGGTGTTTGCAGAAGCTGAAGCACAAAAGCTGCAGCCACAGGGCATGCCATTTGCATATTTTACCAATCTCGATCTGGTTGCTAAAACATCCGATATGGTTGCCGGCGTTGCCGTCTCTGCCGGAGCTAAGGACTCAGGTGACATCAAAGCCCGCAAATTTGGTGCTTTCAGGGCTGCCAAAGCCATCCATACCGGTCCATATGAAGAGATGGAAGGATCTTATGAGATTCTTGGGAAATATGCAGCGGAAAATAGCCTGGAAATTATCGGCGACTCATGGGAGTTTTATCTCAATGACCCGATGGAGGTAGCGGATCAGACATTGCTGCAGACAGTGATTCTCCTGCCGGTGAAGAAATAAGGTATTCTATTAGAAATTATTTTGAGTAATAGTTTCCCCTCCTGAGTCAGGTGTGGACCCTACAAAATTTCTTATTTCCCCTCCTGAGTCAGGAGGGGTCTCCGACTCCGCCAAATGGCGGACGTCGGAGGGGGTGGTATGTCCCATTAATTTGCAGGGTAAATTAAGCACTCTAAACAGACCACCTCCCCAACTTACACAATCTCTCATTTCCCCTCCTGAGTCAGGAGGGGTCTCCGACTCCGCCGAATGGCGGACGTCGGAGGGGGTGGTCTGTCACTCTTTCCTAAACATACCTTTTATTGTTTCCAGCACCATCTCCGTTTCCTGAAACACCATCCTGTTCTCAAATCTCAATATCCTTATTCCCAGCTTCTGAAGGTATATTTCCCTCTCTTCATCCCTCCTGATTATTGCATAGTCTCCATGACGATCGCCATCAAGCTCTATAGCAAGTCGCTCACTTGCACAATAGAAATCCAAAATGAACTTGCCTATACTGTATTGCCTTCTGAATTTTCTGCCATCAAGCTGTTTACCCTTCAGTAATTTCCAAAGTTCTGCCTCTGCAGAGGTTGAGTTACGGCGAAGTTTTTTACGATAATCCCTGAGAAAAGGGAGGTTTTTAATACGGTAAGTGTTCATTGAAACATAATTATCCGGATAAAGTTAATCAATCTATTATTTTGACAGACCACCCCCCGCTGCGTCAGCCGACGCAGCGTACCCCTCCTCACTGAGGAGGGGAAATATCTTTTTTATTATTTTCTGAGTTAAACTCTCAACCACTTGCTTTCAGCAGCGACAGACCACCCCCCGCTGCGTCAGCCGACGCAGCGTACCCCTCCTCACTGAGGAGGGGAAAACTTTACCTATACTCAATCCTTGTACCTTGTACCTTGTACCTTGTACCTTGTGCCCTGCACCATGCACCTTGCCCCTTGTTCCATGCTCCTTACCAAATATTTAGTACATTTGCGCCCATAATTTCTGCCCATGACCTTTGACATCACCCCCGGCGTAAAAGCACTGATCTTCGACCTTGACGGCACATTGGCCGACACAATGCCATATCACTACCAGGCATGGCAGAAAGCCTGTCTCAGATTTGGCATAACTATGGATACCGCCTTCCTTCAGGAGCATACCGGTGCCCCGGGATGGATCATTGCCGAGGCAGTGATCGAGAAAAACGGTATGAAAGGCAGAATATCACCTGATGACATCATGCGTGTCAAACTTGACGAGTTCTTCGCTATACAGCACAACGTCACTCCCATTGAACCGGTAACCGCTTTAGTCCAGAAGTACCATCGGAAGCTTCCCATGGCAGTTGGCACCGGAGGTCATCGCGAGGCAGTTGAGAAGACCCTGGAGATCATCGGGCTTCTCAGGTATTTTGATATTATTGTTACGGCCAACGACGTGACAAAGCACAAACCCCATCCCGAGACATTCCTTCGCTGCGCAGAACTTATGAATGTTACCCCGGCCGATTGCGAGGTCTTTGAGGACGGCGACCTGGGGATAGAGGCGGCAAGGAGAGCCGGCATGATAGCCACCGACGTACGCAGCTGGTATAACTCTGACTGGCAGTAGAGTCGAAAGTCCATAAAGTCCATAAAGTCAAAAGTCGAAAGTCGAAAGTCAAAAGTCAAAAGTAAAAAGTCGAAAGTCGTAAATCGCAAATTCCAAGTGAATCCTGAAATCAAAGTTACGGCTGATGGTTCCCATACTCTGTATGTGCCTTCACTCAATGAGCATTATCACTCTCATTTCGGGGCCATAACAGAGTCAAAACATATATTCATTGATGCAGGCCTCGCCAGCCTTTCCGGCGACACGGTCTCCATCCTTGAAGTCGGCTTCGGCACCGGACTCAATGCTCTTCTCACCGCAATCCATGCCGGTGAATATAAGACCAGGATAAGCTATACCACTCTCGAAAAATACCCGCTTGATCCGTCAATTGTACGGCAGCTTAATTACGGACTCCTTGCCGGAAGAAAGGGACAGCAACTCTTTGATGCGATCCATGATGCACCATGGGGAACATTGGTAAACATCACGGAATGGTTCTCGCTGAACAAAACAATAACAGATCTGACAACCGAGGATCCCAGGGGATTATTCGACCTGATCTATTATGATGCCTTCGGCCCTGATAAACAGCCTGATATGTGGACTATTGAAGTTATGAGGAAGATAGCTGCTGTCTCCCGTCCCGGGACAGTACTTGTGACGTACTCGGCCAAAGGGAAGCTTAAACGAATACTCCGTGAGCTTGGTTTTAAAGTGACACTCCTCCCCGGTCCCCCCGGAAAAAGAGTGATTACACGAGCGGTGAAGCAATGAAAATGATATCTTTGCGGCCACATAACAAGATTATAAGTATATTAATATCCAACCATAAATGAAGAATTTCAGAATTATCATCACTTTGGGTTTTTCAGCCCTTTTGTTGTTTAACGCAAACGCACAGAAAGTTAAGTTCGCCACACCGGAAGACTCGCTCTCATATGCCCTGGGAGTGGCCAACTACAGTTACTACATCGCTGACAGCATTGACATTAATGCAAAAATGTTCAGCAGGGGAATGACCGATGCTTCAAAGAATAAGGCTCTTATGGGAGACACCACTGCCAGTGCTTACATCGTAGGTTACATGCAAAGACGTGAGAGAGAAAGGCTTCTCGCTGAGTACAGCGCACAGATAAATGCTGCCGAAAGCTTCCTCGCCGGGAACAGTAAGGCTGAAGGTGTCATAACAATGCCAAGCGGACTGCAGTACAAAGTGATCACAGCCGGTACCGGTGTAACACCCGGCCCTGAGGACGTTGTGAAAGTGCATTACACAGGTACTACCATCGACGGAACGAAGTTCGATTCATCATATGACCGTGGTGAACCGGCCAGCTTCAGGGTGAGCAATGTCATCCGGGGATGGGTTGAAGGGTTACAGCTGATGCAGGAAGGTTCAAAATATATGCTCTATATACCGTATGATCTTGCCTATGGCGAGAGAGGCGCAGGAAATGTCATCAAACCTTTCGAAACGCTCATCTTTGAAGTAGAGCTGATTGAGGTAATAAAAGAATAGGGCAAGACCTCTTCGTGATCCTCAAAATGTTATCTTTGCCAAAATTCAAATAAAAATAAACAATGAAAATTAAAGGTTTAGTTATCCTCGCTGTTGTAACAGCTGTTATTGCATCATCATGCACCCAGTCCGGAATCACCGGCACAAAAGTCAAAACCGCTGAAGACTCACTTGCTTATGCACTTGGCATCGCAAGCTATTTCTATTACATGGGTGACAGTGTTGATATTGACCCGGTGCTCTTCGCTAAGGGAATGATAGATTCAAAGAATGAGAAGAATAGTCTTGATGAAACAACTGCCCAGGGTTATGTAATGACATATATGCAGAACAGACAGGCAGAAAAGATGAAGGCCATGTACGCAAAGAACATCGAGGAAGGTGAAAATTTCCTTGCTGAGAACAAGAAGCGTGAAGGTGTCCAGGAGACAACGAGCGGACTTCAGTATGAAGTTATTACAATGGGAACAGGCGAAAAGCCCGCAGCAACCGACATGGTGAAGGTTCATTATACAGGCACACTCATTGACAGCACAAAATTTGACTCATCAGTTGACCGTGGAGCACCTGCCGAGTTTGGTGTCAATCAGGTCATTCAGGGCTGGCAGGAAGGTATTCAGCTTATGCCTGTAGGTTCGAAGTTCAAATTCTACATACCTTACGAGCTTGGTTATGGTGAGAGCGGCACAGGTCCTATTCCTCCATATTCAGTACTCGTCTTTGAGGTAGAACTTCTCGAGATAATCAAACAATGAGGTTTGCAGAGATAAATACCCCGAAAGGGATGATGAAGGCAGAGCTCTATGACGATGATGCTCCTGCCACTGTTGAGAACTTTGTCACCCTGGCGAAGCGAGGCTATTATGATGGCCTCGCCTTTCACCGGGTCATTCCCAACTTCGTCATCCAGGGCGGTTGTCCCTTCTCTAAAGACATTAGCGATCCACGTGTAGGCACAGGCGGGCCGGGATATAAGATCAAATGTGAACTGACAGGCACCAGGCAGTATCATGATCGCGGTGTGCTCTCAATGGCTCATGCAGGAAGAGATACGGGCGGTTCACAGTTCTTTATCTGCCATGGCAGGGCTAATACCAAACACCTTGACCGTCAGCATACTTGCTTCGGTAAGGTGGTTGAAGGTGAAGAGGTGATTGACTTGATCAGGGCAGGTGACACAATTGAGAGTGTAAGGATTACCGAGACTGAATAATGGAGTTTGAGATTACAGGGAAGATTGCCGAGGTTTACCAGATCATTAAGGTGAATGAGAGGTTCCGCAAGCGTGAGTTCGTCATTGAACACAAGGAGAGCGGAAGCGGTCAGCCTTATGTCGACTTCATCAAGTTTCAGCTTACACAGGACAAATGTGATATTATTGATGAGTCATGGCTGCGCCACGATGTGACGGTTACCTTCAATATAAAGGGTAACCGCTGGGAGAAGAACGGTATGGTTAATTACATCACCAACCTTAATGCCCTGACTGTGACAAAAGGGATTGCTGCGACGCCGGATGGCACAAAGCAGGTACGTAATGTGACGCTTGAAGACTCTCCCTCCCCCAGCCCTGATCTCGACGACCTGCCATTCTGAACAATATTTTTTAAACACAGAGTTACACTGAGTGAAAGTCTGAGTTACACTGTTATAGTCAATTATAAACAGTGCAACTCCCTGAAAAACTCTGTGTTACTCTGTGTTTAAATTTTTTAATATAGTTATAAAGAACCCTATATTTGTCTGCATTAACAGATGTCAGAATGAGTATAGATGCTACAGGTATGAATCCACTGCTTGCTGAGTGGAACACTCCTTTCAATATTGCACCTTTCGGGTTGATCAGGCCAGAACATTTCCGGCCGGCGATTGAACATGCCATTGAGATCGCACGCAAGGAGATAGAGGAGATAAAAGCTTCAGCCGATGAACCTGACTTCGCCAACACCATTGAGGCACTCGAGAAGGCAGGTGAGCTGCTGAATCACATCACCCCCGTGCTTTTTAACCTGAACAGCGCCGACACCACTCCTGATCTGCAAGCGGTGATCCAGGATATATCTCCCCTGCTTACAAACTTCTCCAATGATATAACCCTTGACACAGAACTTTTCGGAAAGGTTAAAACCGTATATGAAAAACAGAATTCGCTGAAGCTTAATCCTGAACAGCTCATTCTTCTTGACCGCAAGTACAAAGGTTTTATCCGCGGTGGTGCAGCCCTGGCAGATGACCAGAAGGAAATTTTCAGGGCAATAACGGTTGAGATGTCAACCCTCTCACTTAAGTTCGAGGAAAATGTTTTGTTTGAGACAAATGACTTTGAACTGCTTCTTTCTTCTGAAGATGAACTCTCAGGTCTCCCAGAAGGTGTCCGTGAGGCTGCCGCCTCCATGGCAAAGGAAAAGGGGAAAGAGGGCTGGCTGTTCACTCTGCACTCGCCAAGTTATATCCCCTTCATGCAGTACTCTGACCACCGTGACCTGAGGGAGAAGATGTTTCGTGCCTATGCACGGCGGGCCTACCGCGGCAACGAACATGACAACCGTGAGCTGGTAGTGCGTCTTGTTGATCTGAGGTTGCAGCTCGCCTTGCTGCTGGGTTATCGCGACTATGCTACTTATGCACTTGAAGAGAGAATGGCTTCAACACCTGAAAAGGTGACATCATTCCTTCACGACCTGCTTGTTGCCTCCCGGCCGGCGGGGATGAGAGACCTCTCTGACATCGAATCTTTTGCAAAAGAGAACGGCCACACAGGATTATTGGAACGGTGGGACTGGGCGTACTTCTCAGAGAAGCTGCGGATGCAGCGATACAACATCGATGACGAGGCCCTGAGACCCTATATGCCCCTCGAAAAGGTATGTGAAGCGGTGCTGGGCCTTGCAACCACACTTTACGGAATCACCTTTCATGAGAACAGTGAAATACCGGTGTATAATGATGAAGTGACTGCTTATGAGGTTCATGACGGACATAAGGGCATCATAGCAATACTCCTGCTTGACTTCCATCCGCGTAAAGGCAAGAGCGGCGGTGCCTGGATGACAGGTTTCCGGGAGCAGCGCACTGAGGAAGGCATGCGCATCCTCCCTGTTGTCTCCCTGGTGATGAACTTCACACGGTCAACGCCCACCAGGCCTTCTCTGCTGTCGCACAGTGAAATGAACACCTTCCTTCACGAGTTCGGTCATGCCCTGCATGGTATGCTGTCAGACTGCACCTACGAGAGCCTGGCAGGCACCAATGTCAAGCGCGACTTCGTGGAGCTGCCGTCACAGATAATGGAGAACTGGGCATGGGAGAAAGAGTGGCTCGACACCTGGGCAGCGCACTACCAGACAGGAGAAAAGATACCTGAAGAAATTCTGATGAAGCTGAAAGAGTCGCTTACATATAATGAGGGTTACTCATGCATGAGACAGCTTGGATTTGCGATGCTTGATATGGCCTGGCATACGCTTAAAGAACCATTCAGCGGTGAAATCATCGTTTTTGAGCGTGAAGCCATGTCTTCAGCCGAAATACTTCCACCGGCTGAAGGAACATGCATGAGCGTATCCTTTGGGCACCTGTTTGCCGGAGGTTATGCTTCAGGGTATTACGGGTACAAATGGGCAGAGGTACTTGATGCCGATGCATTCAGCCTCTTCAGGGAGAGAGGCATTCTTGACAGGGAGACGGCGGCATCATTCCGGCGCAATATACTTGAACGGGGTGGCAGTCGTGAGCCTGACGAGTTGTTCCGGGCATTCCGTGGACGCGAACCGTCAATCGATGCCCTGATTGAACGCAGCGGATTCAAAAATTCAGATAAACGTTAATGGTATAAAAAAGTAGAGACGTTGCATGCAACGTCTCTACGATTACCAACCCAAATTCTACCCCGGATGGGGTAAATTCTGTTAAAGCGCTGTGAATACCCTAACACCTGCGGTCGCTGTTGTTGCAGCCCTGAGACCAGCGATCGTAAAGTGATACCTTCGGCCGATAACGAAGGTTAGAGTCCCAGTATAGCTTACGTACGCTCCGCTGGTGTTCATGTACTGAAGATCACCAATAATAGCACCGCTTGCATCGACTACCTTGATCCTGATACCCATTGAACGTGAACCACCGGATACCGGGTTGTCCTTGACAACAGTTACCGGTGCCCAGCCCTCCGTTGATTCACCAAAAGCTACCGGTTCGCCAATATTTACCGGAAGGTTAGTACGGTAATCAATATATTGGTATTGTAGCCTCAGCGTGGTAGGTGTACTGGCGTTATTCTCGTATAACATGTTGTAGCACTTAACCCAACTGATAGAGTCAGTTATTTCAGTCAGATTTCCAGTGTACGGATAGTCATTATCAAAAATATACGGTACTGCAGTGAAGCTGTGAACCATAACGTTCTGCTTTCCGGCTGCCATGTTTACATTCTGGTCGTAGACAAGTGTTGCCATGTCAGCACCCTGGTACATTTTGATGTTTACATTACCCGGATTGACTGCGTAGAAGCGCCCCGTCGTTCCGCTCGGAATAACGTTGTAAGTGTTGAGAGGTGCCTTGTTATTTGCGTACAACTTGCCGTTGATCTCAACCTTGGTGATGTTGTTGGCTGCGGCAGAGGCTACAGGCACATAATAATGCAACTGAAACTCGGCCATTCCGGAAGTGGGTTCGGCATCGTAAATGACCTCATGCTTCTCGCAGGAAACCATCAGTGCCGCTGCCACAATCAGACTTAGATATTTTATGATTTTCATTTTCGTCTATTTTTATTGTTCTAACAATTATTCTATGGGCATAGCACCCGGGTAAGCAAACCATGGTATGGAGCACTGATAATTGGGAGCCATACCTGATATCGGTTTGAGTGCCTCCAGAGAAGGTTTATTCCACATATACTCCGAGTTATAGCGCGGACGGATACGGTAGCAGGGTGACCCTTCATTGAATGTGTTGAAAGCTGTACGGCGTCCCTGTACTTCAGCTGGCAGCAGATAGAATCCCTTGTAAACCTTTGTTGGATTTGAATCCCACTTCTGGTCAACGGTAGAGAGATCCCATCCGTTTCCGCTTGCCGGATAATCTCCGGTATAGGCTATATCATAATGATATTTTCTCATATCCACCCATGCTTCGCAGGCACCCCATGGATAGAGGGCAACCCATTTCTGCATCATGATGTGAGAGAGCGAGAAGTCTGCGAGAGCCAGACCGTCAACATAAGGACCAGTTGCATATTCTGTAGCCAGCGCTGTAAATGTCGCCTTCGTGATCTTGTCACCGCCTTCAGGCTTGCCGGCTGAACCGGGGGTAATATAATTGGCTGTGAAATCAAGATCGGCCCGTACACCTGCCTTGAATGCTGCAAAAGCCTCGGCTTTCATACCCACTTTAAAATAAGCCTCTGCCAGACAGAATTTTATCTGTGCGCATGTCATAAGGGCATATGGTGCATTGTCTCTGTAGAGCCAGCGGCCGCTGCCGTCATGAGCCGGGTTCGAAGTGGTACCCGCATAGGCTGAGCTCGAGTTCCTTCCATAATATGAGGGGGCCTGTCCGATCGGTCCGGTAAAGCTTGTAGTGGCTCCTCCGTAGTATTTGCGCCTCTTGATATGACTGATGTTACTCAGATTGTCATAAGTCGGATCATCTACGGTAGCAAGTTTCACTGCAACGCGGGGATCATAATGACCTGTCTGTGATACAAGTGTATCGCAGATTATCTGCTGGGCTGCTAACTCATAGGGGTAATAGGTGTTTGCCGGCACTGCAGAGATCTTATTGCCTGTGGTCTCATCATACCTTGGGACAGAGCCGGTAAATACCTGGACAGCATACTCATGCTGCCAGTATACGCGTGAGAGGTTGCCCCTGAAAGTACCCCAGAAGTTGTTATATGCTGACTGGGCTGCTGCTGCACCCCCACCTCCTACTTTCAACATTGCATCATCAGCAAATGTCTGAAATGATTTGTTGGCTGCATCAACGAGTTCCTGGGCATATTCTGTTGTGAAATCAGATTTGTTGGAAAGCGAAGCCAGGTTATTGGCTATTACAGCATATGCGAACTTGATCCACTTCGACTTGTCACCGCCGTAGATATAATCATTGGCACTGATTTTTGTACCGTAGTTTATCGGGTCAGGCATCTCAAGGTACTCGATGGCCTGGTAAGCCCAGTTACGGACAGCTGTGTAAACAGTATCCTGATAATCATACCTGTGAGAGAGCAGACCGGGGACAAAAGCGTCCTTCAGTATCAGTTCTCCGTGGTATTTGGTCAGCTGGTCCCATGAGAATGCTTTCATTGCCAGTCCTATACCCGCCAGTGTCCACTCTTCATTATCAATAGACTGGTTTATCAGGTTCTCAAGGTTCATCCCCTGTAGCCAGTAAACAAAGCGCCATTGTTCGCCTCCGGCATCATTTCCTGCAGTATAATAATGTGTAGCGAATGTGGTATATGAGCTTGTACCCATCATCTGAGTAAGAGGTCCTGTTGCACGTACATCCCAGTACATGCCGTTGTATGCCTGCTGTATCCCTGCCAGGTAAAGGTAACCCTCAACCGCGGCCGGGGCGTCAATATTCTGATTGACATCAAGCCAGTCCTCACAACTGGTCGTGACGAAGAGCAGTGACGCAAGCAAGATTACCGGAAGTGATATTTTCTTTATCATAGTTTTCATAATTATCAATTATTTGAAAGTCACATTAATTCCGACTGAATAACCCCTCGGGCTGGGCAGTGACCATACGTCCATGCCTTCACCGCCGGTACCGCCAGCTGCAGCAGAGACAGTGTTGCCTACAGCATCAATACCTGAGTAGTTGGTCCATACAGCCAGGTCATTACCGGCAGCAAATATTGTTGCAGTAGCAAAGGGTGTCCTTGCCAGCATCTTGCTCGGGAAGACGTATGCAAGACGAAGCTCCTGCAGCCTTATATAGTTGACATCCTTTTCGAGCCAGTTTTCATCACCACCCGTATAAGTCGTAGCAAATGTGCCATAGTCAACGACAATATTGTTTGGTGTGGGTGTTGCGGTTTCCTCATTACCGTCCTGGAGGACTCCATTGAAGATCACAGCACCGCTTTCGCGAAGCTTGACTGACTCCTCGCTGGTTCCATACTGCATCATCAATCTCTTGGTACCATTGACAACCGTAGCGCCGTAACGTCCTGCAAACATTGCTGATAAGCGCCATCCTTTATAGCTAACGTTGGTTGTCATGCCAAAGCGCAGTTTCGGTTCACGGTTCCCGATAACGCTCCATGCGCTGCTCGTAACCGGAAGTCCGGTAGTCGGACTTATCAGAACATCTCCGTTTGCATTGCGCAGGAAGGCCTGACCTGTCCATGATGTTACAGGATAACCTACCTGGATCCCGTTACGTATGTTTCCAGAGTTCCATGTGTAAGCGTTATAATATTCCGTAAGGTTAGCAGGAAGATATGTCACTTCCGAATCAGTATGTGATGCATTTACTCCGATGTTCCAGCGAATACCACTGGCAGTGCGGACAACATCTCCATCAATATGACCTTCCCATCCCCATGTCTTGAACTCACCAACGTTCATATTGTTAAGGACAAATCCGGTTCCGTAGCTCATACGGAATCCCTTTACGATCTGGTCTTCACAATTGGTCCAGAAATAGGTAAAATCTGTATTGATCCTGTCCTTAACGAAGCGTCCTTCAAAACCAATCTCCTTTGATGTGTTCATCTCAGGCACCAGTTTTTTGTTCGGTCCGGTAAATCCGTACCTGTACCCGCCGCCCCAGAGAACCGTAGGCTCAAGCTGCGGGTCTATCTCCAGCGGGCCGGCGTCCTTACCGACCTGGGCTATCGAACCACGAAGCTTGAGGTAATTGATCGGGGTGACAGCCTGCATGAAATCGAGCTCAGTGACAATGAATGAAGCCTCCACTGCAGGGTAAAAGTACTGGTTGTTCTCAACAGGCAGGGTCGAAGACCAGTCATTCCTGGCCCTGAAGGTCAGATAGGCCATCTCCTGGTATCCCAATGCGACCTGGGCAGACAGAGCCTGGATCCTGCGCTTCGTATTTCTTTGTGTCGAGCTAATTGAAAGAGGATCACAGTTGTTTATTGACTGAAAATCAGGAACGGCAAACTTTGAACCGGTAGTTGCAATATTACTCAGTCCGTTCTCAAGCTGGTGGTAACCGACCTGCACCGAAAGCGAAAGAGCCTGATCCAGGAAGGTGTTGTCATAACCGGCAAGAACGTTGAGAGTCGGGTCAGAGAAGTTCGACTTCGTCATGTTATAATAGCCGTTGCCATTGTTATAGGCTGCATAGTAGGGGTGCCTCGATGTAACATAAGTCTGCATACCCACATCCCATCCCATGATCACTTTCAGGTAAGTCTTCTCGATAGGTGTAAAGTTGGCTGTGATGTTTGAGATAAACCTTTTTGACTCGTCATAGAACTTATTCTTGTAAAGTCCGAACAACGGGTTCAGCAGATCACCGTCAAGGTAATAATCAGGGGTAGTCATGTGCGACCCGTCAGCTGCCAGGTACTCCGACATGTCATCAACTGATGGCCAGAGCATTGTCCTGTAGAGCGGCCCTTCTGTTCCGATAGGAACCTTATCATTGGTTGTAGCTGCGTACTGCATTGATGACTCGACTGAGAACCAGTCATTGATCTTTGCCGTACCGGAAAGTGAAATATTGAACCTGCTGTAACCCGATGTCTTGATGACACCTGCCTGGTCGAGCAGTGAGGCTGAAGCACGCAGCGTCAGTCTCTCTGTTCCTCCCTCAGCTGACAGGTTGTGCCTCTGGGTAAAACCTGTCTGCAACACGCTGGCGTAATTGTCATATACCTGCATGCCGTCAGGATAGAGACCGCCATATTTATTTATATAATAGTAGTTCGTGGTGCCATAATAACCGTTTGCATATTTGGTCTGGAACTCGGGGTAACCGTAGGCATCATCCCAGCGGAATGAGTTGCTGTATGAAAGTTTCCCTTTTCCTTCAACACCCTTCTTAGTGGTAATAATGATAGCGCCGTTTGATGCGTCGGAGCCATAGAGTGCAGCTGCTGCGGCACCTTTAAGCACTGTCATTGACTCAATATCCTCAGGGTTCAGGTCATTACCCCGTGAAGCATAGTCGAGGTTTCTGACCGAGTAATACTCAAGTGATGAAGAGCCAACCTGGTTTATCGGGTTGAAGGTTGAGTTGTTCATCGGCACACCGTCAATGATGTAGAGCGGCTGGTTATTCCCTGATATTGAGGTAAGGCTTCGCAGAACAACAGTTGTGGAAGCACCCGGTGCCCCGCTTGTTGTTCCAACAGTCATACCAGCGACACGTCCCTGAAGTGCCGTGATGAAGTTATCGCGGCCTGATTCGGTTATGTCAGTCGCCTTCACGTTCTGTACAGATGAACCGACTGCTTTGGATATACGCTTCATACCGAACTCTGATGTTACGACAACGTCTTCAATCATCGTGACGTCAGGCCTCAGGCTTGCATTTATCCTGTTCGATGAGCCCACGGTGATCTCCTGCGTGGCATATCCAAGGGAGCTGAATACAAGTACCTGCCCGGGTGAAACCACGATTGAATAGTTACCATTCTCATCTGTGCTTACACCTGTAGTGGTGTTCTTGATAATCACATTGGCCCCCGGCAACGTTTCATTGTTGCTGGCGTCTGTGACAGAGCCTGTTACGGTCTTGGGTTGTGCATGGATGCTTTGTGCAAGCATCAATCCCAAAACCGTAAACAACGTTAATAGTTTTGTTCTCATGTGATTTGTTTTAGGGTTAAGTGAATTGATAGGTTATATTATTTGACTATATATATTCGTCCAATCAATGCTATGCAATATAAATATTTTTTTGGTAGGATGTATTACCACTGCCATATTTTCTCTATCCTTTTTATGTGACAATATCCTTATTCTTTTTGCTGAACAACAGTAATCCCATAAAAGTAAGGAGACCGTTAAGCAGAAGCAGCTCGAATCCAAACTTATACCCGTTGAACAGTTCCACCGAAAACCTGCTGAGCAAGTAACATAATAACGGGGAAACAATGGCTATGAACGGGGTCACCTTATCAGAAACTTTCCTGTTTGTGAATAATCCGAACGAATATAACCCCAGCAGCGGCCCATAGGTATATCCTGCTATTGTAAAAAGCTTATCGATTACAGCCTTATTCTCCAGCAGACTGAAAACCATTACGCTTATAAAGAACACAAGCGCTATTGAAAAGTGAACTGCGTATCTGATCCTTGTTCTTTTTGCCTCAGAAATATTTTTGCGCTCATTAAGACCAAGGAAATCTATGCTCACTGAAGTTGTAAGCGAAGTCATTGCACCATCTGCACTCGGAAATGCTGCGGAGATAAGACCCACGAGGAATACAATACCTGCCAGCGGTCCGAGGAATTTGATAGCTATTGTCGGAAAGAGGTCATCACTTGATGCAACAACCACTCCTTTTGCCTGGGCATAGATGAGCAGCAGGGCGCCAAGGAAGAGGAAAACCAGGTTTACAAGCACCAGTACCGCGCTGAAGGTAAACATATTCTTCTGGGCTTCCCTGATATTACGGCAACTCAGGTTTTTCTGCATCATCTCCTGGTCAAGCCCGGTCATGCTGATTGTAATGAACATCCCGCTGAAAAACTGTTTCAGAAAGAACCTCGGGTGGCTCCAGTCTAGTACAAACATATTTGAAGCCGGACTATCCTTCACTGCAGTAAAGAGTTTTGGCAATGAGATGTTCAGATCCCTGCTTATGAAAACCACGGTCAGAACGACAGCCAGTAACATGAATGTTGTCTGAAAGGTGTCTGTCCAGATTATGGTTTTTATACCTCCCTTAAGAGTATAAAGAATAATCAGGACGATAAATACAAGAACGTTTATCCAGAACGGGACATTCCATGCATCGAAAACAAAAATCTGCATAACATTAATAACCAGGAACATACGTAATGAAGCGCCAAGGGTCCTGGAAAGAATGAAGAATGCAGCGCCTGTCTTGTATGACCAGAAACCGAAACGCTGATTGAGATAAGAATAGATTGATGTAAGCTTCAGCCTGTAATAGAGAGGCAGGAGTACCAGTGCAATAACCGCGTAGCCAAACAGGTTTCCCAGTACGACTACCATATAACTGAACTGGGTATCCTTTACCCAGCCGGGCACAGACATGAAGGTAACACCAGACAATGAAGCACCGATCATTCCGTATGCAACCACAAACCATATTGACGATTTGTTTCCAATAAAGAATGACTGGCTGTCGGCCTTTCTTGATGTGATCCATGTTACAGCAAAAAGAATTGCAGTATACATCAAAAATATGGCAAGGATTAACAGTGGAGTCATTTCTTAAGGCTGTTTTGCTCCCTAAATTAATGTTTTATCTGCTTTTTTTATTCTGCTGATGGTGAACTGCACCGGAGAAGGTCTCTCCTTTCCGGAGGCAGCATATATTTTTAATTCTTCAAGAGATTCATGAAGTGAATAGCAGGCCTCTTTGTAGGTAATGCCACAAATGTCTGAGATCAGTCGTATTGCCCTGTCCTTAAGTTTTTTGTTTGTAACATCAACCCAGCTCATCCAGTTTCCCAACACCCTGCCCATCATTACCATAGTGCCTGTTGACACTGTATTCAATACAAGTTTTACAGCCAGCCGGTCCATCAGATTTAGGACTGTAGGGACTGGTGAAAAAGCAACATTGTATTCAGCAGCCTCTTCACAATTCCCTATAATAAAGGAAACCCTTCTCTGATATTTCGCCGCAGCTTTTTCCATTGCGAGCTTATATTTTTTATATCCGGGGCTTAGCACCTCTTTACGGCCTATGATGCTTACAGCAACATTAGGATTTCTTGAAAGACGTGAGTTATCTTCCTCGTTTCCGATATGGAATTTAATGATCTGTGTCTCATCGAGGAGTGGTGGTTGAGAAACGAGTGTTTCCGGGGCACCCATTTTTTTATAAAGATCACTGGTCCACCCGAGGCATCTTGGAGGACGTCCCAGTACCTGGTCCCAGGCGTCAACCGTTGGCATGAGAGGATTTTTTACGAAAGCCCATGAGGGAGGAGCAACCGCATCATCATACTTCCTGAACGGCGGAAGCATGAAGGTCGGTGACCGCTCAGTGGTGTCGGTGAAGATATCGAGCATGAACTCATTTCCAAAATAAGTCACCAGCCCGTGGTCTTTGTATGTATTTTTTTCCAGTTCCAGATATTGGCCCAGGACATCAGTGTTACGCTGCGAAAGCAGCTCGTTCAGCATGGCGATGTATGCTTCTGCATAATCTATTTCCGTGATATTTAGTGTCTTGAGGTCATCTGCAGCGAGAATTCTCCTGAAGTAACCACCCAGTACAGATTCAAGGGCTGCGCCTGCAATCAGTTGTTCCGAAGTTGTAGCCTGCATCCTTGTTGAACCGGCAATAGCCATTGGCCCGCAGAAGAGATCAAGGACAGTAACTCTCGGATCTTCGATGGCTTTTCTTGACCGTTCGATGTATTTGCACAGAATGTCTGCCGGGTTATTAAACATAAGGAATACTTCAGCTCCGCGATCTGCCGCCTCAGCTACAGTGCCCAGAACTGACGATGTCTCTCCTCCCTCGGTAATTGCAACCAGGATGTCTCCGGCAGCTATGTTAAGTTCCCTGGCCTGTTGCCTGCCAAACTCCTGGTAATCCTCAAAGTATTCCACTGCGCGGATAAGAGCATAGTCACCTCCTGTCATAATGCTGAAAACGGAATTCTCAACAGCTTTCACCTTATTGTAAATTCCCGGATGGGTATCATGCAATTCCCTGAAGAAACATCTCCAGAACGATTCGAGCAGTATGCTCAGGCGCCCTGTGGCCCCGCATCCGGAAAAGACTAGTTTCTTTCCTTCAGTAAGTGCTTTTATGCCATCCCTGACCAGCTTCTCATATTCCCTGCTCCTGAAGACCTTCTTAGCCATAGGATAAATATCCATGTCAACTGAGAGCAGTTTTTTCACCCCCTCAGAAGTACTGGCAGCAAATACTTTGTCAAGATCACGGGTTTTGGGATTTGCCTGTTCAGTCGGCAGCATCCCCAGATGAAACTGTGTTTCGTTATTCAGGAAGTGTTCGGCTTCCTGATGTGCTTTTGATTGCATTAACGCTTCCTCCTGTTAATCAATTATAATACGATATTTCCTTATTGCATCTGGCTTCTGACGGTAATACCTATTCCCGGCTTGTCAGTCAGTGTCACTTTTCCGTCCACTATGGTAACCCCCTCGTAAAGGTCATTGCTTATCAGGAGGTTTCCGTCGAGGTCTGCCCAGTCAGCCAGTGGTGAGAGCTGTGCTGCGGCTGAAATGGCACATGAGGTCTCTGTCATGCACCCAATAAGGATTTTCATTCCCATCTGCTTTGCCATTGTCATCATCTTGTATGCCGAGTGCATCCCGCCACACTTCATGAGCTTCACATTTATTCCTGTATAGAGACCTCTCATTCCAAGCAGTTCGGGAAGCGTCTGGAGGGCCTCGTCGGCAAGAATCGGCACCGGACTCCTTTCAGTCAACCACGCAATATCATCCTTCTGTTCCTTTGGCATAGGCTGCTCAACAAAGATCACATTCTTTTCGCTGAGCCATTGAATCATCTCAAGGGCTTTCTCCTTCTCCTTCCATCCCTGGTTAACATCAACATAAACAGGCTTATCAGTGACA
The DNA here is from genome assembly GCA_025455395.1 of Bacteroidales bacterium. Taxonomy (GTDB): domain Bacteria; phylum Bacteroidota; class Bacteroidia; order Bacteroidales; family VadinHA17; genus SR-FBR-E99. Next base: position 326 of record JALOMO010000047.1, on the reverse strand, counting down.
GACCTGACAGTTTCGATCATCTCCCTGTCATTGTCTCTTCCAAGCTTGACCTTCAGTATGCTATAGACACCTGCTTCCCTGGTTTTTTCAGCTACCACTTCAGGAGTATCAATGCCAATTGTAAAACTCGTATAAGGCGTCTTCAGGGGATTTAGTCCCCAGAGTCTGAACCATGGCTGGCCAACCAGTTTCCCGGTGAGGTCATGGAGAGCTATGTCAACAGCAGCCTTGGCAGCATAATTGCCAGGCATGACACTTTCAACATATTCCAGGATATCTTCAATAAGGAAAGGGTCAGAGAACTGCTCAAGGTTAACCTTTGAAAG
>JALOMO010000046.1 GCA_025455395.1 Bacteroidales bacterium | reverse complement strand
AAGTAAGTGGAAAGCCTTCATGGCTAAGCTCTACGGATGGGGCGCCTCAGTCGTTATCATCGGAGCTCTCTTTAAAATCCAGCACTATCCAATGGCAGGACTCTTCCTGGCGGTTGGTCTTTGCACAGAGGCAGTCATCTTTTTCTTCTCAGCATTTGAACCATTGAAGGAAGAACCAGACTGGAAGCTTGTATATCCGCAGCTTGATCCCAACTATTCAGGTGAAGATATCGGGTTCGCATTGGGTGGCGGAGCCGGCGGTGGCGGCGGAGCCGGATTATCACAGTTTGACAAGATGCTTGCCAATGCCGGAATTACTCCCGATGTATTTGACAAGCTCAGCCAGGGCCTGAAGAAGCTTACTGAGACAACAAATAACTTCAATGCCATGGGTGACCTTGCTGCCACAACCAATGAATATGCAGGCACTATCAAAAAGGCCAATGAATCACTAATGAACCTGTCTGACTCCGTGAGGCAGACCGCCAGGTCAATGAGTGATACAAGTACAGTTTATCAGGCAATAGGCGAATCTTCAAAAACAATCGAAACAGGCGGTAAATCATACCAGGAAAAACTTGAAGGCCTGAATAAGAGTCTCGCCGCTCTCAATGCAGCATATGAATTGCAGCTTCGGGGTGCGAATGATCATGTAAAGAGTTCTGAAGTGATCTACAAGGGAATAGAAAATATGATGAAGGATCTTTCAGGCTCAGCCGATGATACCAAAAAATACCGTGAACAGGTGTCAAAACTGAATGAAAATCTTGCCTCTCTTAATAATGTATATGGCAACATGCTTGCTGCCATGAATGTAAAGTAGTGTTAAGGTCATAATATATATTTATCTGCTAACACCTAAACTATTCGCAAATGGCTAAGGGAAAAGAGAGCCCGCGGCAAAAGATGATCGGCATGATGTACCTCGTGCTGACAGCCATGCTTGCTCTTAACGTTTCAAAGGAAGCTGTTGAAGCTTTTAAAAAAGTGGATGAAAGTTTGACTAAGACAACGGCAAACTACATCAAGAAAAACGATATCACTTATACAGCATTTGACATTGCTGCCGCAGAAAACCCTGAGAAAGCAGGCAAGTGGAAGGTAAAGGCCTATGATGTAAAGGTACGAGCCGATGAGATATTCAACTACATCCAGGATCTGAAGGTTGAAATCGTCACAAAGGCAGAAGGAACAGATTCTGAAGCTCTGCTTCCTGATAATCAGATTAATATACATGAAGTCAAGAGAATTGATGATACCAATGTCCCTACTGAGATACTAATTGGAGCTGACCAGTCAGGTAAGGCAAATTACCTGAAAGCCCTGATAGAAGATTATCGTGGTTTTCTCGTTGAGACTCTTGAAGGCAAAGACCTGGCGGCTGAACAGTCAATACTCGCCATCCTTAATACCGATGACCCGAAAAACCTAGAGGGTACCGGAACAGAACCATGGGTAACCGGCACATTCCAGACACTTCCTCTCGTGGCTGTTATGACAATTCTATCCAAAATGCAGGTTGATGTCAGAAATGCTGAAACCGATGTCCTTAACTATCTGTATACACAGATCGATGCATCTTCCTTTAAATTCAACAAGATCATCCCGACGGTTATTCCAAACTCAACCTATATCATGCAGGGGAACGAATACGAGGCCCAGGTTTTCGTTGCTGCCACAGATACTACACGCGACCCCGAGATACTTATAGGTAATTACTCCACCAAGGAAAATGCTGACGGAACCATCTCTTACGAAATGACAGGTAATTATGACAAGCTTCCTGTTAATGAGTCAGGCATCGGTATCTACAGAGTCAGGCCAGGTTCCATCGGCGAAAAGTCATACGGAGGCCTGATCAGGATGAAGGCGCCCGACGGCAGTATGATTGCATACCCCTTCAGTTCAAAATATTCTGTTGGCATGCCTAACGTGGTCGTCTCTCCCACTGCCATGAACGTTCTTTACCAGGGAATAGATAATCCGATGGATATATCCGTTCCGGGAGTAGGCTCCAATCAGCTTACCGTGCGGATGACCAACGGCGAAATCAAGAAGGGTAAATATAAGAACTACCGCGGTGAATGGGTGGCACAACCCAGGACAGTAGGCGAAAATGCACAGATCATTGTTTCGGCAAACATTAACGGTAAGATACAGAGCTTCCCTCCGGTAGAGTTCCGGGTTAGAAGAATCCCCGACCCCGAGGCAAGATTTGCCAACATGAAGGAAGGAAACGTATTGAGAAGCGTTGCAGCCGCACAGCAGGTGGTAACAGCTACACTTGAGAACTTTGAATTTGACCTCACATATACAATAACCGGTTTTACTGTCTCTGTTAATGACAAAGGTTTTGAGATAACCGGTGAATCAAACAGCAACAGGCTGACTGATAAGCAGAAGAGTCTCATAGGAGGCTTGCGTGCCGGACAGAAGCTCATAATTGAAAAGATAACTGCGGTGGGTCCTGACGGAAGAACAAGGAACCTCAACCCCATAATCCTGAAGATAAACTAATATAAGAAGAGATAAAACCATGAACAGGAGAATTCTGGCAGGCCTGACCGGCCTCCTGATCTGTACAGCCTCAATGGCCCAGTCGTTCGGTGACATCTACGAAAAACAGATGCCGTTCAATCAGAAGATAAATTATACCTACCTGGGAGAATCGGATGTTGTATGGTCAAAAAGACTTTACAGGATAATTGACCTGAGAGAAAAGATGAATCTCAACCTCTATTATCCTTCCCTGAGGTATGACTCAGCAGGGAACCGCTTTGTCTCAGAGATGTCAGACGGCAGGATGAACTTCTCAGGTATACTTCTCAACGAGATCATTGCAGGAAGGATAGCGGCCACAGATGGAGATGCAATGTCTGTACCAACAACGTATAATGACATTGCACAGAAGATGAACCGCGATACTCTCACTGTGTCTATTGTGGATGCCTATGGTAATGAACGTGATTCAACCGTTACTAATCTTGAGAATCCCGCAGATATCAAGCAGATAATGCTTCTTGAAGAATGGTTTTTTGATAAAAAGCACTCCCGTCTCGATGTCCGTATTATCGGTATCTGCCCGATCTATATGGGCTATGATCAGATGACCTCCAGGCTTGTGAAGAGACGCCTCTTCTGGATCAGATACGAAGATGTGAGGCAGGCCCTTGCAAGTCATGAGGCATTCAATACATACAATGACGCCCAGCGCATCTCTTTCGAGGATCTTCTGCTTCAGCGCAAATTTGACGGATACATAACAGCAGAATCGAATGTCTATGATGACCGGTCGATAAACCAGTATAAAATCGGCCCGGGACAAATCTTTGAAGCTGAGAGGATCAAGAACGAGATTTTTAACTTCGAACAGGATCTCTGGGAGTACTAGAGCAGGGAACATTAAAAAAAGAGGCCATCCTTTGCGGACGGCCTTTTTTTATACGTATTTTTCTCCTGTAGCTTTCCCCACATCATCAAGGTAATGTTTTATATTCTGCTCCTGCTCCTTTGAAACAATCAAAAGTGCATCACCGCTGTCAATGATAATATAATCATCGAGGCCCTGTATGACTGCTATCTTATTCTTTGGCAGACTTATGATGTTCCCCTCAGAATTATATGTAAAAACCTGTGACTGCAAGACCGCATTATCATTTCTGTCATGCTCAGAGTGCAGATAGAGTGAGCCCCATGTGCCAAGATCAGACCAACCGAGGTCAGTGCATATGACATAGACATTTTCAGCCTTCTCCATTATGCCATAGTCAACAGATATACTGCTGCACTGTGAATATGCCTTCTTGATGAAATCATTCTCTCCGTCTGTGTTGAAGAGCGCCTTCCCTTCGTTAAATATATGATATACATCGGGCAAATGCCTTTCAAAAGCAGTAAGTATTGTACTTCCTTTCCAGATAAACATGCCGCTGTTCCAGAAGAAGTCGCCACTTTCAAGGAAGATCCGTGCCATTGCCAGTTCCGGCTTCTCAGTGAATGCCTTTACTTTGTGCAGGTTATCGTACCCTTTGAAAGGCAACTGTTTGTTTGCCTGTATGTAACCGTAGCCCGTTTCGGGTCTGTCAGGCTTAATACCAAGAGTGAGAAGTGCATCGTTCTCAGATGCAAAGCGGTAAGCTTCATTCATTACCTCCCTGAATTCATTCTCCTTTGTAATGAGATGGTCAGAGGGAGCCACAATTATTACTGCATCCTGATCCTGCTCCATTATCCGGAAAATACCATAGGCGATGCAGGGTGCGGTGTTTCTTCTCATAGGCTCTGCCAGTACCCGGCTGCGGTCTATTCCAAGCTGAGAAACAACAATCTCACTGCTGTCTTCGCTGGTGACAACATAGATATGATCCTCCGGGCACAAGCCCTTAAACCGGCGGAATGTCATCTGCAGAAGGGTCTCTCCTACTCCCAGTATATCAAGAAACTGTTTGGGCTTTTCTTTCCTGCTCAGCGGCCAGAACCTGCTTCCTACACCCCCGGCCATGATCAGAACATACTTGTTGTTCATCCTCTTTATTATTGTGGTGCTCTATTACAAATATAGATATTCCCGTCAAGTAAAACCAGCCTTGCTTACGTTGCCGGGAATAATTGCTAAATTTGACAAAACAATTTACCTTATGTTCAGATTCATTTCCGGTTTTGGCTCTTACTGGCTGCTGCTCGCTAAGGTCTTTGCCCGGCCCGAGAAGCATTCTATCTACTACCGGCAAACGATGAAAGAGCTTGTCAGCCTTGGATTAAGGTCAATAGGCATAACCACCATCATATCATTCTTTATGGGTGCAGTTATCACCCTCCAGACAGCCTACAACACTGAGAATCCGATATATCCTACATACCTGATAGGACTTGGATGCAGGGACGCGATCATACTCGAATTCTCCTCTACGATCGTTGCACTGATTCTTGCCGGCAAGGTAGGATCAAGCATTGCATCAGAAATCGGTACAATGAGGGTGACCGAGCAGATAGACGCACTGGAACTTATGGGTGTGAATTCAGCATCATACCTGATCCTTCCGAAAGTAATTGCAACCCTTGTGTTTAACCCGTTTTTGACCCTTATCAGCATCGTGGTTGGTATTGTGGGAGGATGGATAGCAGGTACCGCTGCAGGTGTAATAACAACCCAGGACTTCATTTATGGAATTCAGTATGCGTTTATACCTTATTATATAACCTACTCACTGATCAAAACCCTCTTCTTCGCCTTTATAATTACTACAGTCTCTGCTTTCCAGGGATACTACGTTGAGGGCGGATCACTCGAAGTTGGACGTGCAAGCACAAAAGCAGTTGTCTACAGCAGTGTCACAATCCTCCTGTTCAATGTCATACTGACCCAATTGCTACTCTCATGATCAGGGCTGAAAATATAAGCAAGTCGTTTGCCGGCCGTGAGGTTCTGAAAAATATTTCCGCCACATTTGAGCCGGGCAAAACAAACCTGATAATTGGAAAAAGCGGTTCAGGAAAAACTGTATTTCTTAAGTGCATCGTAGGCCTGCTTGAAATTGATGAGGGAAAAATCTGGTATGGCGATACCCTTTTCTCTAAACTTGACTTTACCGGGAAAAAAGAAATAAGAAAGGAGATGGGAATGCTCTTTCAGGGAAGCGCACTCTTTGACTCAATGACAGTTGAGGAGAATGTCAGGTTCCCACTCGATATGTTTACCAGAATGTCAGAGGAGGAGAAACTGGAGAGAGTCAATTTTTGCCTTCAGCGGGTGAATATCGTAAATTCCAACTCTCTCTTTCCGGCTGAGCTGTCAGGCGGAATGAGAAAGCGGGTTGCAATTGCCAGAGCCATTGCCCTTAAGCCCCGCTACCTCTTCTGTGACGAACCAAATTCAGGGCTTGATCCAAAAACCTCCATTGTGATAGATGAGCTTATTAAGGAGATAACCGTTGAACTGAACATGACTACCATCGTCAACACCCATGACATGAACTCTGTCATGGAGAACGGTGAAAAAATCATCTTTATCGAGGAAGGAGAAAAATGCTGGGAGGGCTGCAAAACAGAGATACTTAAGTCTGACTGTAAGATCTTGAATGACTTTGTCTTTGCCAACTCACTGGCCAAACAGCTAAAGGCCTCATCACTGGAAGAGTGATTTTCATTGAAAGCGTTTCCCTTCCCTATTTGGTGACGGATAACTGATAATTATAGAGGTAACTGTCATTCTGGTCTAAAAACAGATTCCATGTGCCTTTGTTGGCAAACCTCCCAACAGTGAAGTATGGACCGGACGGCACCGGAAAACCCCTGACAGAAGCTCCTGTCATTCCGGTAACATGAAGCAGCTTCTTATTCACCTCGTATACGCCTGTCTTCCTGTCGGAGGAACTGAAACTGAAAATCACCGGACCATTAAGCAATTCCGTGTCAAAAGCTTTATTATAAACCTCTGCTCCATCGTTGCCATAGACCCGAAGCATACCCTTGTCAACAAAAATGTATTCAGCAAGGCCGTCTCCGTTAATATCTGTACAGTCAAACCTGTGATCATCCGAGAATGGGCTCAATGTTTGTCTCTTCACACTGCCGTCAAGCGAGAGGTTCACGATGCTGCCATCAGGTTCTGTAAACACCAGTGACTGTACATCACCAGCAACCAGCCTTACTGCAGAACCTGATGCCTTTCTAACATGACTCTGGGGGCTTACTCTTATTTTTCCCATGCGGTCAAGAAGATAGACCGACTGGTCATCGGCAGCAAACAGGTAGTCTTTGCCCCTGACCCTGAAGAATGCAACAGTGCCGGTTACTTTCCCGCTTGTGGCGAAAAGATTCCATCCCCTGACCGGCGTTCCGGACCGGTCATATACATATATCTTCCTGTCTTCGCCAGCTATGCACAACCTGTAGTCCTTGTTATTCTCATAATCAAACAACGCAAGTGTATTAGATGCAGGTGACCGTAATTTTACAGGGTACCTGTCCACATAGTTGCCGTTGCGGTCAATGAGATGCAGGTAGTTCTTGCCGCCGAAGAGAAGCTGATTCTTGCCGTTCCGGTAATAATCAATCATAAACACATCCCCGGCAATCTTTTCTCTTATCAGCGCCTTCCACAATATCTTGCCAGACGAACTTAACAGATAGATGTTATTTTTCTGGTCCTGAATGAATATTTCTGTTGCGCCTGTATTATGATTAAGAAACAGGAAGGGCTTTGCAGAAAGAGCTGCATCAAGTTTAACTTTCCATATAAGATCCAGGCCTGAATCAATACCTGTACCTGGGATACTGTCCATTTCACGACCTGTTCGCGTGGCTGATGGTGACTGAACCAGAGACTGATCATGGTATCTTACTGAAAGGCTGGTATAGATCATATCATTGCTGGGAGTCAGGCTGAGCCCTATTCCGTCAATAGATGCGATTACCTTATCGGTTAGTGACGATGCGGCTTCCGGTGTAATAATCTCTCCGATGACAGATCTGAGAGCCCTGCCTGAAACATAATAGACAAATGTGCTTCTGGTAGGAAGAGTCTTCTCCATCTCCCTGAATCCGGGATCATTTATCATCGTGTTATCACTGTCTGATTCCCTCTTTATTAATGCAAGCAGATCAGGAGACCCTGCAAAAACCATGTATGACCTCGAAAACAATACCCATTCATCGGCTCCGGAGGCGGATGATTCTCCTGACAGGATTGATGCGACGCCAGTGAATGGCATTTTGTAAATAAAAGTTACCTCACCGTTCGCGTCTTCAACACTGGCCATATAATGGCTCTCTCTCATGCCCATGGTACGGTATTTGGCTGTAAGTCTTTCTCTCAGGTGAACCTCCGCTGACTGTCTGTCGGTCATCCTGAATAGCATTACTTTTCCAGCTCCATCTGTCAAGGGCAACACTGCTGACGTAACCTCAGTGCCTGTAAACGGGCTAAGCGATAACGCAAGGTCTGTTGCATTGATTGTCGTGGGGTCGCTGGCAGGAGTGCCTGATATTGAGGCGCGTCTCATAACAGTAGTGTATTGGAGCGTTCCCCGGGGAAGTAATTGCTGAACACCTGACTCTGCCGGAACAGCATCTCTCAACCTGTCAGCACCAGTTCCTGCACCTGCTGTAGATATAAATCCGCTCAGAAACAGTCCGTCTTCCCTTGTTGTCAGGTCTCCTCCAGCAGCAATAGCCGCAGAGGAGATCATACTTATCTCCTCCGGAGTGACAAATGACTGCAAAACTCTGGGAAGGTTCCTGAACAGGATAAAGAGATTATCTGCCTCCTTGCCTGAGGCGGCTACAACAGGCGTAAATCCCTGCTGATGTCGTATATCTGATCCTGTTTCCTTGTTATTGAGAGCCTTTTCAACAAGTGTCTCGGATGGGGAAGCAATAACAATGCCTGAGGTTAAGGCTATATATACAAGAGACTTTGTACTGCCCTTACCATAGGCAATCTCAAATGTCCTTGCTCCCCCAAGCTCTCTTCTGGCTGTTACCGATCCGCCTGATTTCTCACAAAGATTTTCAAGGTGTCTGGCAGAGAAAGAAGGCCCGGTATTCATAACCGCCATTGCGGTAATATGACCCTGTCCAATAATATGGAACGATAATATCACCTTACGGTTGCTTATTATTTCGCGTATATCACGGCTCCCTGTGACGCTGTCAACAGCTGCTGCAGCATTAGTGACCGCTGCAGCCCATTTCATGTCAGAGAGCCTTGATATGAAGCCATTACGGTCGGTTGCCCTGGTAAGAAGCTCGGGAAAATCAGGCGTTTCGATAATAAGGAAGGCGTCAGAAGGAACTGCTGTCCAGGGATCAACTACAACTATCTGCTTCTCCTTTCTTATGAAATAACCAGCTACAACCAGCGCCGCTGCGAGTACCCCCACCAGAACTATCCCGTTTCTTTTCCGCACAATTGTTTCTTAAGGTTCCTGATTCAAAAATATAAAATATTAATTTGCCATGGCAAAAGAACTTACCACAGGTTATTCAGACAGATCTGCTGAGGAACATGTCGTGATAGGCAATTGTGGAATACTTTTTGTGCAAGGGCACAATGTGCAAATATTTAACTCATGAAGCAGATTGCTTTTATTGCATCATTATTACTTCTTTCACTGTCTGCTATTTCCCAGACCGTTACGGTACTGTCATCAGAAGACGGAAGGCCTGTCACTGATGTTGCAATTTACAATGAAGACCGCACAAAATTCGGATATACAAATTATGCAGGCAAAGCAAGCCTTGAAGGATTCAAAAAAGACCAACCGGTTTTTTTCCAGCACTTTTCATTTGAAAGGGTTTCTTTAACACTTGCCGAACTTGAGAAGGCAGAATGGATAGTAAAACTCATTACAAAAACATTTGAGGTTGAGGAGTTTATCGTTTCTGCCCACAGATATGAACAGCGGTCTGACGAAGTTCCAAACCTTATATCCACTGTTTCGATTCCGGTAATAAGGCTCCATAATCCCCAGACAACAGCCGACCTGATATCGCTGAGTGGTGATGTTTATGTGCAAAAGAGCCAGTTGGGAGGAGGAAGCCCGATGATAAGAGGGTTTGCCACAAACAGGGTACTTATTGTAGTTGACGGCGTCAGAATGAACAATGCAATCTACCGGGAAGGTAATATACAGAATATCCTCTCTCTTGACCCGTCAGTGATTGACCGTACTGAGGTGATATTCGGACCCGGAGCTGCCATGTATGGAAGTGACGCACTGGGTGGAGTAATGGACTTTCATACAAAAAGAGCTTTATATTCAACAGGTGACTCTGTATACTACAAGGCCGAAGCCCTGGCACGTTTCTCATCTGCAGATGAAGAGAAGACTCTTCATTTCGATCTTAATATTGGTGGCAGTAAAATAGCATTCCTGACGTCAGTATCCTGGTCAGACTTCAGCCACCTGAAGATGGGTTCATGGAAATACCCTGAATACATGCGGAATGAATACCAGGCTCGTACGTCAACCGGCGATACAATTATTATAAATGACGACCCACTCAAACAGATTGAATCCGGATATTCGCAGCTCAATCTCATGAACAAGATACGTTTCAGGCTGGCACAAAACCTTGATATTACTCTTGCAAATCACTATTCTCAACTTTCTGATGTTCCCCGATATGACAGGCTTATTCAGAAAAAGGATGGCATTCTAAGGTATGGCGACTGGTATTACGGGCCCCAGGTATGGATGATGAACAGCGCCACGGCAAGCTATTCAAAACAATCACTGCTGTTTGATGAGATCAGTATGACTGTCGCACGACAGGATTACAGTGAAAGTCGTCACGACCGTAAATTTGATAATGTCTCAATGTACGAGCAGGAGGAGAAGGTAGCAATATGGTCTGCCAATATTGATTTCAACAAGACCCCCGGCAATAAAAACAGCCTCCTCTATTATGGTGCTGAATACGTATTCAATGATATAAAGAGCACTGCTGATACAAGGAACATTACTACAGGAGAAACAGAGCCAGCAGGGTCACGATACCCGAACGGCAAAAACATATATAACAGCTTTGCTGCCTATGGAGGGTATAAATATAACCTTAGTGAAAAATACTCTCTCAGTACAGGGATCAGGTATAATTTTGTCTCACTCAATTCAGAAATCGCTGATAACTCCTTCTATAATTTCCCTTTCACAGAAATCAAAGTCGCAAACAGTGCTGTGACCGGGGCTCTTGGATTTGTCTACAGGCCCGATAAAAAAACTGATGTAACACTTAACTTTTCGACCGGATTCAGAGCACCTAACCTCGATGACATGGGTAAAGTATTTGAATCAGCACCCGGAGTGGTGGTGGTTCCCAATCCTGACCTGAAGCCTGAATATCTTTATAATATAGATGCCGGAGTTTCCGGAGAGGCAGGTAATTTTATCCATGGTGAGGCAACATTCTTCTTCTCATACCTTGATGATGCAATGGTGCGGCAGGAGTTCCTATTTAACGGACAGCCTACTGTCATCTACAAGGACGAAGTCAGTAATGTCTATGCACTTGTGAATGCAGGTTACGCAATAATCTATGGTACGCAGCTCAAGGTAGAGATGAAACCGCACTCTACGATCAGAATAAAGTCAATGCTTAATCTTACATCGGGCTATGATGATCAAAACGAACCCCTCCGCCATGTCCCCCCGATATTCGGAGCTACTCATCTGACTTATGAAAAAGGCTTTATAAAAGCTGACTTCTACGCCCTCTACAACGGCAGTGTCCCATATGATAAACTCGCACCAGCCGAAAAGGATAAAGCATATATGTATGCTACTGATGAAAACGGCAACCCATGGTCACCGGGATGGTTTACCCTGAATCTCAAATCGTCGTTCAATGTTGCCAACAGACTTGACCTTACAGTAGGAATTGAAAACATTCTTGATGTCCGTTACAGGCCATATTCTTCAGGCATCGTATCGCCGGGTAGAAATTTCATTTTCTCTGCCAGAATAAGGATCTGACAACCGTATCTCCTCCTTTATTGCCTCCTTTTTTCAGAAAGAATAACTAAATTACAGCCTCATCAGGTTAATGACAGGGTTATGACCGGGGATTTTCATCTTTCAGAAGTAACTACCAGGAAGGAGATCAGGGAGTTCCATTCCCTTCCTGCTTTTATAAACAGTGGTGATCATAACTGGATCAAACCACTCACCAGGGATGTTGAAGCCATATTCAACCCCTCGCTTAATACCCAGTTCAGAAATGGGGAAGCGATCAGATGGCTCATCAGGGATGATAAAGGGACTGCTGTGGGCCGGGTTGCTGCATTTTACAACAGGAAGATTGCAAACTCCGACCAGACCCCTGTGGGTGGGATGGGTTTCTTTGAATGCATAAATGATCAAAGGGCTGCTTTTTATCTCTTTGACGCCTGCCGTAACTGGCTGGAAGAGAGAGGCATGAAAGCAATGGAAGGACCGGTTAACTTCGGAGAACGAGACCGCTGGTGGGGACTGCTCGTTGACGGCTTTCTGCCACCAAATTACTGCGTACCCTACAATCCGCCTTATTACCGGCAACTGTTCGAAGATTACGGCTTTAAGAATTACTTTGAACAATATACATACTATACCCCTGTCAATAGCAATGGCCTCAGCGATGTCATCAGGGTAAAGGCAGAAAGGATCTTCGCAAACCCTGACTATACATTCAGGTATATGAAGCGCAGCGAGATGCGTGAAATAACTCGCAACTTCATGATAGTATATAACAAAGGTTGGGCTCGTTTTCAGGGGGTGAAAACCATCAGTGAAGGTCATGCCCGGCTGCTCATGAAAAGCCTGAAACCTGTTCTTGATGAAAAACTTTTATGGTTCGGATTTTATAAAGATGAACCTGTCTGTTTCTTTCTTATGCTGCCTGAAGTCAACCAGATTATCAGGCACCTTAACGGAAAGTTAAACCTCATCGGAAAAATCAGGTTTCTCTGGTACAGACACTTTTCAGGTGAGCTTACCAAAGCATTCGGCCAGATCTTCGGCATCGTTCCTGAACATCAACGCAAGGGAGTGGAGGGTGCACTGATAATGGCCTTTGCAAAACTGGCTCTGTCGAAGGATTTCAGGTATAAAGATCTGGAGATGAACTGGATTGGTGACTATAATCCTTCAATGATGCATTTGCTTGACCAGATTGGCGCCAGAATAATCAAGACACACATTACATACAGATATTTATTTGACAGGAATGCTCCCTTTGAGAGGGCTCCTGTAGTCAACATTTAATGCTGATTTCTCAGAACGGCTTGTACCCGATAATTTCCCTCACATCCCTGATGGTAGCCGACGCGCTGGCACGTGCTTTATCGGCTCCCTGTGAAACCACCTTTCTCAGGTATGCAGGGTCATTGATGATCTCATTAATACGAGCCCTGATAGGTTCTGTTACCTTAATAATGTCTTCGGCCAGTTGCTTCTTCATATCACCATACCTGATCTCACATGATGCATGTTTCTCTCTGAAGTAGGACACTGTTGAAGGATCGGAGACAACCCCCATAATTGTGAATAAATTCTTTACAGGCTCACTGGGCTCTGAATCAGGTTTTTCCGGCCCGGTATCAGTAACAGCCCGCATAACCTTTTTTCTTATCTCTGACGGAGTGTCAGCCAGGAATATACCGTTACCTTCACTCTTCCCCATCTTACCTGTTCCGTCCAGACCCGGTATCTTTAAAAGCTGCCTGCCAAAGTTATAAGCATCAGGCTCAGGGAAATAGTCAACCCCGTACATGGTATTGAAACGGCGCGCAAAGCGCCGTGTCATCTCCAGGTGCTGCTCCTGATCCTTACCTACAGGGACCTTATGCGCCTTGTGAATGATGATATCTGCTGCCATGAGCACAGGGTAGGTAAGCAGGCCGGCATTAATATTATCAGGCTGCTTCCGGATCTTTTCCTTGAATGAAGTGGTCCGCTCAAGCTCCCCAACATAAGCGTTCATGTTGAGCAGAAGATATAATTCGGTTACCTCCGGAACATCGCTCTGGATATATACCGTCGCCTTCTCAGGATCAATGCCGCATGCAAGATACTCAGCCAGCACCTGCCTGATGTTGTCATGAATGTCATCAGGATGAGGATGAGTAGTAAGAGAATGATAATCAGCTATGAAGAAATAACAGTGGTTTTCCTCCTGCATCCTGAGGAAGTTTTTCAGGGCTCCGTAATAGTTCCCGAGATGAAGATTACCTGTTGACCGTATGCCGCTTACTACCGTATCCATAAAAAATTTTTGTTTCCGCCACAAAAATAGACATAATATGGAAATCTCATTCCCGCAATCTTTCTTTATCTCACCTTTCCACCAGAACCCCCGCTGCAACAATTTTTGTATTTTTGCAGTGAAATTAAAACAAGATGGATTCAACGCGGCAGAAGAAAGTTGCAAGGCTTATACAAAAAGAGCTTGCAGAGATCATGCTTCATCATTCCGGAGAGCTTGCACCCGGGAAGATGATCTCTGTAACAGAGGTGCGTGTAAGCCCTGACCTCTCATTCGCCAAAACGTGGGTGAGCATCTTCCCCTCGGAAAAGTCTTCTGAGATCCTGATAAATATACGGAGCCATGTTCCCAGGATAAGGTATGAACTGGGCCAGAAGATCCGTAACCAGCTGAGAATAATTCCGGAAATAGCTTTCTTCATTGATGACAGCAATGACTATATCGACAATATCAGTAACCTGCTCAAGGAATAAAGCCGATGCAATATGACCCCATAAAGGAAATTCTCGGACGCCAGTTTAACCGTCATCCGCTGCTCAGGAAGCTTTTCTACATTCTCCTCAATATACTTCTGCTCCGTTCATGGCATGTGAGAAAAGCACTCAGGCGGATCAGCAGGAGCCTCACTCCATCAGCCTCAGTGCTTGATGCAGGGATGGGTTTCGGACAGTATTCATGGTGGATGGCTTCCAGATTTACAAAGTGGAACATCACTGCTGCTGACATAAAGAGTGAACAGGTGGATGACTGCAATGCCTTCTTCTCGGCCTCAGGGATGGAAAAAAGAGTACATGCAATTGAAGCCGACCTTGTCACCTGGAACCCTCCGGGTAAGTATGACCTGATACTTTGCGTTGACGTAATGGAACATATTGAAGAGGACTCTGCTGTCTTTGCTTCCTTCTTTAATTCTATGAATAATGCAGGTAAACTGGTTATCTCAACTCCATCTGATATGGGAGGTTCTGATGTACATTCCGATAGCGATGAGTCTTTTATCGGTGAACATGTCCGTGATGGCTACGGCAAGGAGGATATAACAAATAAACTCATGAAGGCCGGGTTTAAAAATGTTTATGTATCATATACTTACGGAGTACCTGGCTCCATAGCCTGGAGGCTTTCGATGAAGTATCCGGTGATTATGCTTTCCGCATCAAAACTCTTCTTCATTCTCCTCCCATTCTACTATATTATTGTTATGCCTCTCGTCCTGGTGTTGAACTTTACAGACCTAAATATCAGTCATCGCAGAGGAACCGGGTTACTTGTCATTGCAGAAAAGACCCCATGAAGCTGTCACTTTACATAGCAAAGAGATACCTGTTCGCCAAAAAATCACGAAATGCCATAAACGTGATTTCTGCAATTTCTGTGGCCGGGGTGACAGTGGGTACAATGGCACTTATTACCATCCTCTCCGTCTTTAACGGACTTGAAGAGATGGTTAAAGCAATATTCAGTACTTCCGACCCAGAGATAAGAATAACCCCTGTCAGAGGTAAGGTATTCACTCCTGACACACTGATGCTCAAAAAACTTGCGGAAATAGATGGCGTGGAGGTGTGGGCAGAGACACTTGAGGAGAACGCTCTTCTACGGTATGATGAACAGCAGTACATCGCAACTGTTAAAGGAGTATCTCTCAACTACAGGGAAGTTACTGACCTCGACACAGCAATGTGGGATGGTGATTTCATCCTCAGCGGTGAGAACGGCAGACCCTATGCCATAGCAGGGCTGGGTGTTGCCAATCACCTGGGAATGCGTCTTAATTTTGTCTCTCCCCTGGCTATCTATATCCCCGACCGTACTTCACGCCTCAGCCTTAACCCTGAAAACGCATTTACACGTAAATATGTCCATTTCTCGGGGATCTTTGCCGTAGAACAGGAATTCGATTCAAAATATGTCTTCCTTCCTCTCGATTTTGTCAGGGAACTGCTTAACTATACGACCGAAATAAGCTCAATTGAAATCAGACTCAGACCCAACTCAGATCTTAAACAGACACAGAGGACTATAAAAGATGTCATGGGTGAACAGTTCCTTGTGCAGAACAGGTACGAGCAGCAGGAGATATTTTACAGAGTGATGAAGGCCGAGAGGCTGGCTATCTTTGTTATACTCACTTTTATCCTGATTATTGCTTCTTTCAATATTATCGGTTCTCTGACAATGCTGATAATAGAGAAAGAGAGGGATATAGGTATTCTTAAAAGCCTGGGAGCCGATAATGCTCTTATAAGACGAATATTCATTTATGAAGGATGGATGATATCTTTTATCGGAACATGTCTTGGACTGATAATTGGCTTCCTTGTATGTGCAGCCCAGCAGCATTTTAACATCGTGAAGCTGGCGGGAGACTCTCTTCTGATAAATTCCTATCCTGTGAAGATGCAATTAATTGACTTTATTGTTGTTGCGGCAACTGTGATGACTATAGGGTACGGTGCTGCATGGTACCCGGTAAACTATCTCTCACGCAGATACCTGAAAGAGACTAAAAAAGAGCAGAGATGAGTATCAGACCGATTTCGGCAGCCTTAATGGCCCTCATTATCCTGGTTTCATGCGGCCCTTCCGGAACACCGAAGCCTGACAGGAAGCTCCTGATACCTGAAGACAAGCTGGTGGATATCCTCACCGACACCTACCTTACTGCTGCAATGCTTGACATGCCAGACCTGGTTGCTACATGGGGACAGAGAGATTCGAACCTTAATTATATTGATGTAATTGAGAGCCACGGTTATACCTATCAGCAGCTTGACACAACAATGCGTTATTATTTCAATGCCAAGCCAAAGAAACTGGCAAGAATTTATGACAAGGTGACTGGCAACCTTCTTGAACTGGAGGTGAGGGTGATGGAGGAGAGCAATGCAAATCCGGAAGAATATGCGGATGACAACCTGTGGACAGGAAAGGCCTCCTACAGCTTCCCTGAAGATATGACACGCGATCCGATCTGGTTTGATATACCCGTTGAGAAACCGGGAGAATACGTCCTTAAGGCAGATATAAGGGTTTTTGAGGATGACCAGAGCCTTGACCCCCGTGTCACTGTCTTCTTCAGTACCACTGACAGTCTTGGCAGGGAGGTACGCAACCAATGGAACGAGGTCAGGCTTGAGAAAACCGGTCAGATGCAAAATGTAATAACGAGCAGTACTCTCGACTCGGCAGGGATAGTACATATAAAGGGGTGGTTGCTCAACCATTCAAGCCAGAAAGGGACATGGCAGAAGCACGCCCGCATAAGCAACATAAGTCTCAGACTTGAGAGAGAAATTATCATTGAGCAGAAATGAGGAAGATCTCAGCTCAATATCTCTTCACCTCCCGTGGAAAGCCCCTGAAGCGGGGAATTGTAACTGTCGCAGATGATAATACTATTGTTTCGGTTGAAGATTCCGGCGGAGATCTTTCTGAAAAGGCCGGCACCGAGTTTTATAACGGAATCATCATTCCGGGCCTGATCAACTGCCACACACACCTTGAACTATCTCATATGGCCGGGGTGTTGTCAGGAGGCAACGGACTGGCTGATTTCATAACCTCGGTCCGTGACCAGAGGGAGGCACTTCCTGAAGAGATTACTGCTGCAGCGAAGAAGGCAGACGGGGAGCTCTTTGATGAAGGGATTGTAGCATGCGGTGATATAAGCAATGACAGTTCCTCCTTCAGTGTAAAGAAAGAGAGCTCCGTTGATTATGTAACCTTTATCGAAGTGTTCGGTATTGACCCGGCTAAGGCACAGAAACGCATTGACGCTGCGGTGAATGCTGCGGCCGCTGCGGCAAAGGCGGGGCTTTGCCATCATATCACTCCTCATGCGGTCTATTCAGTGTCACACAGGCTCTTCACCCTGATAAACCAGCATATCAACCCTGCCTCAGTCACTTCACTCCACTTCCTTGAGTCACCTGACGAGCGCGATCTGGTGAACTGCCGCAGCGGCCGCATCGCTGAATCATACCTGTCTCTCGGCGTGACACCTGAAATGATCGATACATGGGAAAGTCACCTTACCGCAGCATTACACCTTTCACAGCTGACAGGCCAGCTGATACTCGTTCATAACACCTTCATCACTGCGGCAGAGATTCAGTCTTTGAAGCAGACCATAAATGTATGGTTCTGCCTCTGCCCCTCTTCAAACATACGTATCTCAGGTACATTGCCGCCCGTGAGCCTGTTGCGCGAAGCCTCTGACCGCATTGTCACAGGTACTGACAGCCTTGCATCAACAGACCGTCTTAGCATACTCGCAGAGATGAGACTGCTGCAGGATCAAACGCCTGATATCCCGCTTGAGGAGATCATAAACTGGGGAACCATCAACGGCGCAAGGGCACTTGGCAAAGCAAACACTCTCGGATCAATAGAGCCAGGCAAGAGACCCGGACTCCTGCTCGTTGAAAATGCGGACCTGCACTCCCTGAGACTGAAGCCGGAAAGCAGAATAAGGAGATTATTGTAATTTTACAACCTTAACTGCAGAGAGAGATGCCTACCTTCCTTTTTGACAGCATTGTGTTCGGACCCGTACGCAGCAGAAGGCTGGGCGTTTCACTCGGCATAAACCTGCTTCCGGTAAACAAAAAAGTCTGCTCATTCAACTGTATCTACTGTGAATGTGGCTGGACTTCCTGCAGTAACGGCACCTCAGGCACTCTCCCTTCGCGCAGTGAAGTACGGGAGGCCCTCAGAGCAAAACTGTCTGAGATGAAAGCACGGGGAGAAAAACCAGATGTCATCACATATGCCGGCAACGGAGAACCAACACTTCACCCCGATTTCAGAGGTATAATCGATGACTCAATAGCCCTCCGCGATGAGTACTTCCCTGAGGCACGCATCTCAGTTCTCTCAAACGGATCAGGGATTCACCTTAAGACAGTACGCGAGGCACTGATGAGGGTTGATATGAACATTTTGAAGATAGATTCAGCTTTCGCATCAACAAGGGAGATACTGAATCAGCCAAATAGCAGATATGATTATGAAGAATTTAAGAGATGGCTCAGTGAGTTCGGGGGCCGCTTTATAATTCAGACCCTCTTCGTAAGAGGAAGCTATAAAGGGAAGATTATCGATAACACTACCCCTGAGGAAATTGAAGCATGGCTCGCCGAGCTGGCATCATTGAAACCTGAGTCAGTGATGATATATACAATTGAACGTGGCACCCCTTTGGATAACGACCTGAAAAAGGTACCACTGTCGGATCTTAAGGCAATAGCTGCCAGAGTCACCGAACTGGGAATCCATGCTTCTGTATCAGGTTAAGTAGTATGAGTGGCAGGCGAATCCTCATCAGCCCTCTTAACTGGGGCTTCGGCCATGCAGGACGTATGATCCCCCTCGCCCTGGAGCTGAAAAAAAGGGGTAATGAGATCATCTTCGGCGTCGAGCCTTCATTAATTCCAGTGCTCGGGATAGAACTCCCTGGCATAAAGATCATCGGCCTGCCCGGATTAAGCATCCGTTACTCCCGCCATCTGCCCCAGTGGCTCTGCATTATATTCCAGGTACCTCGTATAATATGCGTATCATTACGCGAACACAGGCTTCTTAAACATCTCACCCGGGAGATAAATCCTGATATTATAATCTCTGACAACAGGTTCGGATTCTTTCACAAAGGCATATCCTCAGTCTACGTCACCCATATGCTCCGGATACCCTTTCCCCGACCCCTGCGCTTTCTTGAGTTCACCGGAACATGGCTGCACAATAGAATAATCAGCAGGTTTGATCTCTGCCTGATACCTGACTACCCGAGAGAGACAAACCTTTCCGGCCGTCTATCTCATGGATTTAAGATACCAGAGAAAACTGTCTATATGGGTCCTTTATCCAGGTTCGTGCAGCATTCTCAATCAGCCGAGACAATCTTGCCTCCGGAACAGTATTGCTGTCTCATTTTATCGGGCCCCGAGCCTCAACGCTCAATGCTTGCCGAAATGGTAGTCTCTTCTCTTCCTGACACTAAAATCAGGATACTGTCCGGAAGCTCACTCAACATCAACCTCGATAACGGAAGGGTAACGGTTATCACTTCTCCTGACAGTCGAACGATGAGAGAGGTTATAACCGGCAGTTCGGCCATCATTAGCCGGTCGGGTTATACAACTGTTATGGAACTGCTTTCCCTTGGAAGAGCAGCAGTGATAATACCTACACCCGGACAGACAGAGCAGGAGTACCTTGCCGAATATCTTAACGGTAACTATGGCTTCGTTTCACTAAGACAAAAGGATATCAGCAAACTGGCTGGTGTAGTGGAGAATCTTGATAGCAGGAATGCAGTTGCAATGCCTGACAGCGCCCCGCTGCTTGAGAATGCTATTGAGCAGCTATTTAAGAAGCAGATACAGGGCAACAGACATAACCCCGCCACCAATAAAGAGTCCTGACCATATCTCAGATGGTTTGTGATCATCCAGGTAAATCCTTGACGACATCACTGCACCACCCAGCAAGAGCACTGTAATAAGCTGCCAGGTCGAACTGATATTATACAGCAATATCATGAATGCCACAAGTGAAAGCAATCCTCCTATGCCTGCAGCATGCAGTGACAGCCTGTAGAATGCAGTTATCACAAGTGTTATCAGGGTTACAATGGCAATGGAAATAAAATACGCCTTGAACAGATTTGGCACCGGGATCTTCATAAGCAGCACCGCTGTCACACTATACATCATCAGGGCAAAGGTCAGCAGCAGAACTCTTTCATTACGGTCCCTGGCATTAAATGTCTTGATGGCTCCCCTCGAATAGAGTATTGCCGCCACTGAGAGCGGAAGGATTATGTTGTTCGCCGTCACAAGAACAAAGATAATCCTCTTCATCTCAAAGGGAATAAATGACAGGAGCGTGGGAGAGCTGTAAATTATCAGCAGACCGTAGAGTGGTATGAACAACGGATGAAATACAACTGAAAAAAACCTTGCCAGATTACCGATCCAATCCCCTCTTTCCGAATTCATTTTATCTCCTTCCTCATCCTGGCAACAGGAATATTTAATTGTTCCCTGTACTTTGCGACCGTGCGGCGTGCAATCTGATATCCTTTTTCCTGAAGTATCTCAGTCAGCTTCTCGTCAGTAAGCGGCCTCCTTTTGTCCTCACCGTTAAGGCATTCCTGAAGTATTCTCTTTATCTCACGTGTTGAGACTTCATCGCCGGTATCAGTTTGCATACCCTCAGAGAAAAAGAACTTCAGGGGATAGATGCCAAAGTGGGTCTGGATATATTTGCTGTTCGCTACTCGTGATATAGTTGAGATATCCAGCCCGGTCATCTCTGCAATGTCCTTCAGTATCATCGGCCTCAGCTTAGTATCATCACCTTCGGCAAAATACTCCTTCTGATATTCCAGTATGGCATTCATAGTAAGAAGGAGAGTGTTCTGCCTCTGCTTGATAGCATCGATAAACCATTTGGCCGAATCAAGCTTCTGCTTTACAAACATAATTGCATCTCTGGTCTGTTTGCCGGCAGCTTTGTCACGTGTATATGACTCGAGCATCTCGCTGTATCCCTTGCTGATCTTCAGTTCAGGAATGTTGCGGTTGTTCAGACTCAGTTCAAGCCCGTAATCAGCCTGCTCAAGGATAAAGTCAGGTATTATATGCTGGGCAGATTTATTGTATGTATCGCTAACTGCGCCTCCTGGCTTCGGATTGAGTTTCAGCACCTCATCAATAACACTCTTCATCTCCTCCTCACCTATCATTAGCCGTGACATTATTTTTTCATAATGCCGTCTCGAAAACTCTTCGAAGTAATCCTTGATAATGGTTGAGGTAAGTCTGACTGCCGGAGATGACTGATCTTTCCTTTCAATCTGAAGTAACAGGCACTCACGCAGATCACGTGCTCCGACGCCAGAGGGCTCGAGATCATGAATTATCTCCAGCACCCTGTTAAGCTCTTCAGTATCAGTAGTAATGTTCTGAAGGAAGGCGAGGTCATCAACCATATTGTCAACCTCCCGCCGGAGATATCCGTCATCGTCAATATTACCAATGATGTACTCACCAAGTGTCTGCTCCCTCTCAGTAGAGACCCTGAGGTTAAACTGTGAGATCAGGATATCATGGAATGATGAGCCCGCAGAGAATGGAATCTCTTCCCTTCGTTCCTCATCCTTTGAAACATTGTTTGCCTGCAACCTGTAGTCCGGAATGTCCTCGTCATTAAGATAGTCGTCAAGTGAGAATTCTTCCTGTTCGCGCTCTTCCTGATCCTCGTTTATCTCATCTTCGTCTGCTCCCTGTACCTCCTCATCCTCAGGCCCTTCCTCAAGCGCCGGGTTTTCTTCCAGCTCCTTCTTGATACGCTGCTCAAGCTGCATTGCCGGAACCTCCAGCAGCTTGATCATCTGTATCTGCTGCGGTGAAAGCTTTTGGAGCAGTTTCTGCTGTAACTTCTGGTTGAGCATAATTTCAGTAATTCATCCTGCTTAAAACTCTGCATTGCGTGGTGTGCGCGGAAACGGGATGACATCACGGATGTTCGACATGCCTGTCATGAATAGAACGAGACGTTCAAACCCCAGTCCGAAACCTGAATGAGGAGCAGTGCCGAACCGCCTGGTATCAAGATACCACCACAAATCTTTTAGTGGAAGATTAAGCTCTGTTATCCTCTGAGTAAGCTTATCAAGATCTTCCTCTCTCTGTGAGCCCCCTATTATCTCACCTATGCCCGGGAAGAGTACATCCATTGCCCTCACAGTAAGTCCGTCATCATTCTGCTTCATGTAGAAAGCCTTTATCGTTTTCGGATAGTCTGTCAGTATTACAGGACACCTGAAATGTACTTCAACAAGGTAACGCTCATGTTCTGCCTGCAGATCACGCCACCATCCAACCTGGTATTCCCACTTGCGGTCAGCCGCTTCCAGTATCTTTATTGCCTCTGTATAGGGCAGCCTTATAAAACTGTTACCTAAGACAAACTCAAGTCTTTCGATAAGGCCATTGTCTATCATCTTGTTGAGGAAATCAAGATCCTCACGGCAGTTGTCAAGAGTATACCTGATAAGATACTTAAGGAAATCCTCCGCCAGGTCCATATTATCGTTGAGATCCCAGAAAGCCATCTCCGGCTCTATCATCCAGAACTCTGCCAGGTGACGGGGAGTATTTGAGTTTTCTGCCCTGAAGGTAGGGCCAAAAGTATAAATCTCACCCAGAGATAGTGCGCCGAGCTCTCCCTCAAGCTGACCCGAAACGGTGAGGTTCGTCGGCTTGGCAAAGAAATCCTTGTCGTAGTCAATCTCACCACTCTCTGTTCGCGGAGGGTTTTTCAGATCGAAAGTGGTTACATGGAACATTTCACCGGCACCTTCTGCATCACTTCCCGTTATAATTGGTGTATGCAGATAGAAAAATCCCCTGTCGTTGTAATATTTGTGAATAGCGAAAGCTAATGCGTGCCTTATGCGCATGACCGCCCCGAAGGTATTGGTGCGAAAACGAAGATGTGCTATCTCGCGGAGGAACTCCATAGAATGCCCTTTCTTCTGAAGAGGATAGGTGTCAGGGTCACATTTACCGTAAAGAACGAGGTCAGAAGCCAGAATCTCAACACTCTGCCCCTTTCCCTGCGATGCCTCCATCGTGCCTGTGACACCCAGACTCGCACCGGTGGTGATATCCTTCAACAGCCCGGCCGGAAAGGCACTTAAATCTATTACTACCTGTATATTGTTCAGCGTTGAACCGTCATTGAGCGCAACAAATGCAACATTCTTTATCTCTCTCTTT
>JALOMO010000045.1 GCA_025455395.1 Bacteroidales bacterium | reverse complement strand
AGGATTTTCGAGCCATTCTCTTCCTATCTTCCTCACCTCATTAAAATGAATCTCGCTCCCGGAATACTCTTCCCTGGGGTCCATGAAAATTACTTTCTCTACTTCGGGGCACTGCCCTATGATCTCGAGGACCTTTGGTGCATGGCCGCTTGAGGTAATTATCATTTTTGACCCGGAATGGTTCAGCCGGAATTTGATCTCTTCAGGATTAAGTTTCACGGAGAGAGGCACATTGATTGCTCCTGCATAAAGTACTCCCATCTCCCCAATAACCCAGCTGTTACGGCCCTCAGACAGAAGGCTGATGCGATCCCCTTTTTTTATACCCATCTGAATGAGCCCGGCGCCGAACTCATGAATATGCCGCCTTACCTCCTGGTATGTTGCACCTTCGTACTTCTCCTGGGGCTTTTCCCACAAGTAAATATTGGTAGAAAACTTCTCAACATTCTCTTCGAAGAACTGTATCAGGGACTTCATGTGATTTACTTTTATTTCATACTAAATGGGATTCTAATATAGGAAAGAAATGAGTAGAACGACATTGAAAGATCCATTTTCATTGGATTTTTACAATGCATTTTATATCTTTATAGTTTATTACCATGAAAAACTGGCATTTATGAAGAAATTGTATGTGGTTTTACTGGCAGGGATGGTGCTTCTGACGCCTTCATGTGACTTTGCTAAGAGCATCAATCCTTTTGGAAAGAAGGCCAGGGAGGCCGAGGCGCTGAGGCAGCAGCAGGAGGCTTTCAGGGTAGCTGATTCTATCCGCGTTGCCAATGAACAGGCTGCACTGGAACAGAAACGCCAGGCTGAACTGGCCATGCAGGCGGAGCAGGAGGCTCTCGAACGCTCAAAGTATCACATCATTGTTGGAAGTTTCCTTACACCTGAATATGCAGATCATTGGCTCAGGCATATTACCGAAATGGGTTACAGTGCAAAACTGGTTGAAATGGACGGCGGAAGGTGGCGTCTGGTGTCAGCTACTTCCTTTGCAAGTATTCATGAAGCCTATAATTCACTGGAGGAGATACAGAACAATATCAACGGTGATGCCTGGGTTTTCAGGATGGAATGATTGTTACCTGTAGACCGTTGCCGACCTGTCAGGCCCGACAGAAACTATTGTGACCGGAACACCGGTCTCCTTCTCAATGAATTCAATATAACTCTTGAGGGCTTCAGGCAGTTCATCCCAGTTTTTACAACCGGTAATATCACAATTCCAACCGGCCATTGTCTTGAAATTAAGCTTGTCAATTTCAGAAAGACAGTAAGGAAGCTCAGTGCTCTCCTCTCCGTTGACAGTGTAAGAGGTACATACTTCTATATTGCTGAAGCCTGACAGCACATCTGCCTTCATCATCAGGAGACGTGTAACGCCATTGATCATTATTGAGTATTTAAGTGCCGGCAGGTCAAGCCATCCGCACCGGCGCGGGCGACCGGTGGTCGAGCCGTATTCGTTTCCACGGTCTCTCATTAGCTGGCCGTTTTCATCATTCAGCTCAGTGGGGAAAGGTCCGCTGCCGACCCTTGTGCAATATGCTTTAAAGATTCCGAAGACCTCGCCTGTGCGGGCAGGGGCTATCCCCAGCCCGGTGCATGCGCCTGCTGCAACCGTGTTTGAAGAGGTGACAAATGGATATGTGCCAAAATCAATGTCAAGCATTGTCCCCTGAGCACCTTCAGCAAGAACGCGGCGGCCTTCACGAAGGCATCTGTCAATATAGTAATCGGAATTCACCGTTTTGAACTGCTTAAGGAATTCGGCCGCCTCAAACCATTCATTCTCAAGGTCATGCAGGTCAAAGCTATGGCCATAACCTTTCAGTAGCCGGATGTGCTCACTGACATGCTCATTATAAAACTCACTGAAGTTCTTCCTGAGCAGATCGCCGACCCTGATGCCACTGCGTGCGGCTTTGTCTGTATATGCAGGACCGATGCCCCTCAGCGTTGATCCTATCTTGAGGTCGCCCAGTGCATTTTCATGCGCGGCATCAAGCAACTTGTGTGTAGGAAGAATCAGATGTGCCTTAAGGGAGATAAGCAGCCTTTGACGTACCGTCTCAATATCGATGCCGAGATCTTCAACCTCGCGGCGAAAGACAACCGGGTCAAGCACAACGCCGTTACCAATTATGTTGATCTTTCCTTCGTGAAAGATGCCCGATGGTATCAGGTGAAGTACGTGTTTGGTTTTATGGAATTCTATGGTGTGTCCTGCATTAGGCCCTCCCTGGAACCGTGCAATTATATCATATTCAGGAGTTAAGGCATCAACAATTTTTCCCTTCCCCTCATCACCCCACTGGAGACCCAGAAGAATATCAATATTCATTTCAGAAAATTTCAATGGAATTTATTAAGCGACACAAGATACAAATATTTTGTCATTCCGGCATACCAAAGTGAAGGATTGGGCACTTGAGCGGTTGATAAACACTGAAAGATGTTTACAAATCATTATATAAATATGGAGAATAAATGCTATATTTGGTTAATGTATTAATATTCAGTAGCTTATTACTACTTATTATTGGTATTAACTAAACCCTGAAAGAATGAAAAACAAAATTATGACCTCATCGATGGTGATAGTTCTCCTGGTTGTTTCAGTGTGGAGTGCCTCCGCACAGGGTCAGGATGATCTATTATTCAGGAGGAGAGTTGTATCATCAACCTTCAACAGCCTGTTATACGGATCAGCTCTTGTAGCTATCATTGAGCCAGAAAGCGGTGCAGCAGCAGCCGGCATACCTATTATTGCCGGAGGTATCGGAGCATTAGTGCCGGTACTTACAAATGAAAAATGGCCTGTAACGGCTAATCAGCTTACCCTAACCACTCACGGACAGCTGGTAGGGTGGGCGCATGGCTTTGGCCTCTCTGCCCTGATCCTTGGAGATGGCCTTTTTGATGATGAGGAGGAGGAAGACGGGATTGGTACAGATGCGAAGATAGCCATCGGATTGGGTGCGCTGACAAGCATCGGAATGGGTATTGCCGGAAAGTCATTCGGCAAGAATAAGGACTGGAGCGAAGGTCAGGCTTCAATGCTTGCCCTTTGGGGAGGTATAGGACCTGCCGCAACTGCACTGACTGTAGGTTCCTTTGCAGAAGATCCCAGGATTTTTGGGGCCTCTATACTTGTCGGTGGTGCGGGAGGCTATCTGATCGCAAATGCGATAAACAAAAGTGATTCATACACCAGGGGCGATGTCAGGGCTATTGGTGCCCTAACAACCATGAACGGGTTGCTCGGATTATTCATTGCTTCTGACATTATTGAGGATGATGTGGAAGAAAATCTGGGACAGTGGGCATTGCTATGCCCTGCTGCCGGGATGGTTTCCGGAGCACTGTTGGGACAGGTTTGGCTGAAGAATGCAGAACTGACTCCTCGCCAGGGCATGACAACCATCTGGTCTTCAGCTGGTGGCGCCCTGCTCGGCCTGGGAGTAGCATTGCTGGTAGACTCGGAGAGCCTGACTCCCTGGTACGCTATTCCATACGCAACAAGCCTCGGAGCTTACGCATTGTCTGTTGAGATGATGAAAAAGAAGAACGCCGGCATGGCAACTATTTTCGACAAGAATAAGAGTAACTGGCACTTTTCTTTCATGCCGCAAAACTACTTCCTGAATGAGAAGATTTCAAGTTCTGGATTCAAGGTAAACGGGCAGAAGGCCAGGATGCAGCCATTTTTCTCCGCTTCAGTGACTTTCTGACAGAGAAGCAGAAAATAATTATTCCTTCCTCCCTGACTTGCCGTAAATGTACAGTGAGTAGTGGTGGGGAAGGAATTCTTTTTTTTCACATACACTGTTAATTATTTCAGTGATCCGGGTGTCACTGAACTCATAGATTTTCCCTGTTTCAATGTCAATGAGATGGTCATGCTGACCTGTCTGGAATGATTTTTCATATTGTGCCTGGCTGTGTCCGAATTTATGCTTGATAACCAGCTTGCAGTCCATCAGCAGATCGATTGTATTATAAAGCGTTGCCCTTGAGACCCTGTATTTCTTGTTCTTCATAAAATTGAACAGTGACTCAATGTCAAAATGTCCGTCGTGCGAATATATTTCATCAAGTATAGCAAACCTCTCCGGTGTCTTTCTAAGTGAATTCTTTACAAGATATTCTGTAAAGATCTGTTTTACAACTATTCTGGAATCTTCATTTGCCATTATCCCTGCTCATATGTTTTAAGTAACAGAAGTAGTTATTCCTCCATAAATTCCTCAACTCTTTTCACACTTGCAATGCCTTTAATGTTGGAGAGTTGCATGATAAGGTTATTAAGGTCACGTGTATGATGGATGTAGAGGTCAATTGTACCCTCGAATATTCCGTTATAAACGGATACATTTATATTACGGATATTGACATTAAGCTCCATTGAGATAATATTTGTAACTTCATTGACCAGCCCCAGTTTATCAATGCCGTTGATACTAATCCTGGCGAGAAAAGAGGCCAGTTTATGGATGGTCCATCTTACCTGAATGATCCTGTTACCTTCGCTGGCCAGCAGCTTGACTGCTACGGGGCACTTGGGCTTATGGACCACAATTGAATTGTCAGGTGCTATGTATCCCACTACTTCATCCCCGGGAATGGGGTTGCAACATTTAGCAATAAGGTATGAGTTGCCTGAGTTGTTTACATTCTCCCTGAGCAGGTAAGGGTGTTTCTTATCTATCAGGGCAGCTTCCCCTTTAGTCTCTTTTTCGGGTTCCTGGCGTCTGCTTACTCCTCCCACTGCAAGCTTCCAGAATTTATTGAAGCTGCTTTCAGGTGCCTTCTTAAGCACCTTACGCAGATCTTCGAGGTTGATGACGCCGAGTGCAATTCTTGAATAAAGCTCTTCCTTATTCAGGAGTTCATAATTGTCAAGTAGTTTCTTTATGATCTCGGAATTTGGAAGTATACCCAGCTCACTCAGCTTCTGCTCAAGCATTTCAATCCCTTTCTGAATCCGGTCTTTTGATTCGTCTCTTAGTGCCCCTTTAATTGCACCTTTAGCCTTTGCAGTATGTGCATATTCAAGCCATTCCTTCTCCGGTTTGGCAATACTTGAGGTGATGATTTCTACCTGATCACCGCTCTGCAGCATAACAGATAGAGGGGAGAGCTTATAATTTACTTTCGCTCCTATGGCCTTGTTCCCTACATCAGTGTGTATCTCGTAAGCGAAATCTAGTGCTGATGCTCCCTTCGGAAGATTAACAAGAAGTCCCTTCGGCGTAAAAACCATGATCTCGGAAGAGAAGAGGCTCATTTTGAAGTCGTCAAGGAAGGCTATCGGGTCTGACATCGGATTGGCAAGCATTTCACGAATATGCTTCAGCCATTTGTCAAGCTCCGATTCTGTCTGGGCTGTATCTCCTTTATATTTCCAGTGCGCAGCAAATCCCCTTTCAGCAATATCGTCCATACGCTGGCTCCGTATCTGTACCTCGACCCAGCGCCCCTCCGGGCCCATCACAGTAAGGTGAAGCGCCTCATAACCATTTGGCTTTGGCCGGCTTACCCAGTCACGCAGCCTGTCAGGCTTAGGAGTGTATATGTCAGTAATGAGTGAATATATCTGCCAGCACTGTGCTCTTTCACTCATTTCCGGGCCCGGCTCAAAAACTATCCTGACAGCCAGAAGATCATATACCTCCTCAAAGGGAACATTCTTTGACTGCATTTTTTTCCAGATCGAATATATAGACTTGAATCTGCCGGATATGTCAAAAATTATGTTGTTGTCGTTCAGCCTGTCAATTATCGGAAGACTGAATCTGTTGATCAGAGCCAGGTTCTTTTTTTCATCCAGCTTTACTTTTCGGGCAATCTCATCGAAGATGCGGGGATGCCTGAATTTGAAACTGAGGTCTTCAAGCTCCGTCTTTATGGCGAACAGACCCAGGCGGTGTGCCAGGGGAGCATACAGGTAAATAGTTTCACCCGCAACCTTCAGCCTCTTGTGCTCAGGCATTGCTTCAAGAGTTCTCATGTTATGCAGCCTGTCTGCTATCTTTATGATAATGACCCGTATATCATCCGAGAGAGTCATTAGCATCTTGCGGAAATTCTCTGCCTGAAGTGAGTTTGTTTCCTTATTGTATGTGCCTGATATCTTTGTGAGGCCGTCAATCAGAGAAGCAATCTTTGGTCCGAACTCCTTTGAGATATCCTCAAGGGTAATTTCGGTATCCTCTACCACATCATGTAAAAGCGCTGCTGCCACTGATTTTGCGCCGAGGCCTATCTCCTGATTGACAATACGCGCAACATTTATCGGGTGAATAATATATGGTTCGCCCGAGTTGCGCCGCATGTCACGGTGGGCCTCATTGGCAAACTGGAAAGCTTTGTCAATCAGGGCCCTGTCTCCGGGTTTGTCGCACCTGTATAAATTGTCTTTCAGCAGCTTAAACTCAGCTTCAATGCGACTGATATCCTCTGCGGTAAATATGTTAGTCTTCCTTTTGCCCATCAGTCTCTAAAAGAAAAGAGAAAGTCAAAGATACAAAAATAGGGTTTAATCCGGCTCTCAGATTACGGAAGGATGGTTACGGTACCAGTCCTGCGTTCATCTTTGCCGGAAGGCGTAGTTAGTCGCAGGCTCCACAGGTATGCACCCGGAGGCATAGGTTTATCATTGTGGCGTCCGTCCCAACCGGTACCAGGACTGGTAGTACGAAAGAGAATAACGCCTGTGCGGCTGAAGATGGTTAATTCATATTCCACCGGAATAAAAGTCATAACAGGGGTAAAGAGGTCATTGATGCCGTTATCATCCGGGGTAAAGGCATTTGCCACGTAGATGTTTTCCACAGCAAAAACAAGACTCATTGATGAGCGGCACTCGGGAGAACCGGCAGAAGCCTCCTGATCAAGAGCTGTAACATAATAAGCAATGACCGGTGATGAAACATCTGAGGCGAATGAAGCATAATCATCACTCCATGACGTATCAGCAACCTGACCAGCCACCTCCTCCCAGCCTGACCCGATATTGCGCCAGACCTTAAAATATGCAGGGCGCTGAGGAAACGGATTATTCCATTTGAGATTAATGAGTGTCCCGCCGGCGGCAGATGACAGGACTATATTTCTTACAGGTGATGATGGGGTAACTGCCTGGCCGCAGTTGTTAAGCGCTGAAATCCGATAAAGGCTGACTCTGGTTGTATCCGTCACGCCAGTGTTAATTGTTACATTACCATTTATGCCTGACGCCGAGGCAGTTGTAATCCATGAAGTTGTGCTTTGATTGAATACCTCGGCAATGTAAGTATCAATGTCAGTGTCGTTGTCATAACTACCGGAAATACCGAAAACCTGATCCTGAATAAATACTGCATGAGTAATTGTCCACCGGGGTGGTGTTTCACTTCCTGACAGGAGGCATATACTGTTTGATGAAGACAGCCCTGCATTGGCAGCGGTGGCTCTGATGTAAAAACAGTATTCAGTTGAGGCGGCATATCCGCTGAAGGTGTATGATCTCTGTGAAACGGGCAGGGCTTCCAGCAATACAGTCGGGTCAGTACCTCTCTTCAACCAAAGTTCATAACCATCAGCCGGATATAAAGGATTAATATAATCTGTCCATGAAAGAGTGACACGGAAATTACAGGAATCGTTTACAAATGATACATATATAGTGCTCAGACTGTTACTTAACGGGCTTATATTCCGTGATGAATCAATTGCTGCAACAACATATGTGACACTCATGTACCTTGCAGCTGAACCTGTATGTACATATTCGGTGGAATAAGGAGACCTCACAGTGTCAACGGCGAAGGCAGTATTATCTGTAAAGGTGTATACCACATAGCTTTCTACATCGGCTGAGGGTGACAACTGCCACGTTATTGTTGTGAACCCCGTGGCAGGTTCCACAGTTACATTCTCAAGACGGGGCGATACAGGCTGAGTCTCGTCCTGTCCGATGACAATGTTTGTCAGGAAGATAAACAGTATTGAGATTTTTATGGTTCCTGGTCTGATCATTCTGCCCCGGCAATGACTTCGATAGCCTCCTCCGGATTAAAATACGTAATGAACAGCTCTTTTATTTTATCCGGGGTGATAGTTTCAACCGTATTGACCAGTTTGGTATAGTAATCGTGGTCAGTTTCATAGTCGATAATGCCTCTTACGGTCTCGGCTGATGAGAACGGCCCGTCGAACATTCGGGCAATCTCACCCATAAAGTGATTTCTGACTATCTGAAGCTCATCAGCACTGACTTCGTTTCTTCTCAGTTCAGTCACCTCCTTTTTGATTTCAATTAAGGTCTCCTCGCGGTTTTCATTGGCAACTTCGGTCATTATTGCAATAAAGCCGATTCCGTGAAACGCACCGGCTACTGAATGAATGCCATATGTGTAACCTTTGTCTTCCCTGATGTTTCTCATCAGTCTTGACCCGAAGTATCCTCCAAGTATCATATTTGCCACCTGGAGGCCATGATAGTCATGGTGGTCACGGGTTATACCCTTCCATCCCATTCTGACAGCACTCTGTACTGATCCGTTCACCTTGGCAAAGATTCGCCCGGGCCGTGAAGTCTCAAAGAGAAGCTGAGGTATCTTCGGCTTCTGCCATTTTCCGGATACTGAAAAGAATTTTCCAAGCACCGGGAGCGCTCCCTCCGGATCTCTGCCGGAGACGGTGATGTACATGTTTTCAGGTCTGTAGAAACGTGAGTGGAAATCACTGGCGACAGCAGTTGTCAGGGCATCGTAGTCCTCAAGCCTGGTGATCCTGCCGTAAGGGTTGGCCTTGCCGCATAGTGCCATATAGAATTGTTCCCTTCCTATGACGGATGTTTTCTGCCTGCCTGTCAGAAACGCCTGTATCTTCTTTTCTTTCAGCATTCTGAGCTCATTCTCCGGGAAGGAGGGGTGAAAGAGGACTTCCCAGGCAAGTTCCATTACCTCTTCTAGTTTCCGTGAAAGAGAAATAACAACGAGGCTGGCAGTATCCTTGTCTGCCGTGTGGTTAAAGACCGCACCGGTACTGTCAATGAGATCATTAAGCTTAATGGCGTCATGTGAGACGGTACCCTCGGTGAGCATTGCATTGGTAACTGAAGCGGCCATATGGGTCTCCTCCATTATCTGGCCGGCATTGAGCACAAATTCTACCCTGATAAGATCAAGCGTGCCTCCTCTCAGAAGATAGACCGGCACTCCGTTACTCAGCCTTATGATTGAGGGAAATGAAATATTCCCCACTGAGGGAGTTATTATTTGTGGCCGAGCCTTCATACTCCTAACTTTCATGGCTTTCAGGGAGATAGTGGATTACACTGCAGTTTTCTTGTCTGAAGGTCATTGAAGAACAATCTGTGATCTCTGCGGCAGTGACACTCATATATTTTTCAATCTCAGTATTAATGCCATCAGCGTCACCCAGAAGTTCCTGGAAGGCAAGGTTGAATGCTTTATTGCCGGCACTGATGAGAGACATCAGCCTCGATGCCTCATACCTGTTGCGGGCCTTCTCCAGTTCCGCAGATGTCACCTGTCGTGTCGCTAACCTGTTCAGCTCATCCCAGACAGCCTCCTCAGCCCCTTTTATGTCTACACCATTCTTTAGCCTTCCGCTGAAGATAACCAGACCTGGATCAATCTCTCCGGACAGGTAAATGTCAGCCTCGCTGAAGAGCTCTTTTTTTCGTACCAGGATTTCAGGGAAACGACCAGAGTCACATCCTGAAAGAATATCTGTAAGGAGGTCAAGGATATAAAATTGGCGGCTTACCCTTTTTTCAGTATGGAAAGCCATGATTAGATGGGCGGCCGGTACATTACGGTGAACGGTCACCTCACGTCGTTCTACCTGGGGAGATTCCTGAGGCAGTTCACGAACATTGCATTGACCATGAGGAATGTCACCGAACCATTTTTCAGCCATGCCGAAGACATTATCAGGATGAACATTTCCTGCCACACAAAGAATGGCATTTGAAGGGGTGTAATATTTGTGATAAAACTGTTTTACTCTCTTGCTGTCAGCCTTCTCTATATGGCTAATATCCTTGCCAATAGCGGACCACATGTAAGGGTGTTTCCTGAATGCCAGCGGTCTCAGCAATAACATAAGGTCTCCGTAAGGCTGATTAAGGTAACGTTGCCTGTACTCTTCGGTGACAACACTTTTCTGTATCCTCAGCCTCGACTCTGAGAGATCCAGCCACTGCATCCTGTCAGCCTCGAGCCAGAGAGCTGTCTCCAGGTTATTTGCCGGCAGGGTTATGAAATAGTTTGTAATGTCATTATTGGTAAAGGCGTTATTCTCTCCACCTGCAATCATTACTGGTGTGTCAAAGGCAGGGACCTCAGCCGTCCCACCGAACATCAGGTGCTCAAAAAGGTGGGCAAACCCAGTCGCTTCCGGGTCTTCATCGCGTGAACCAACGTCATAAAGAAGATCAGTGGTGACCATCGGAGTGCTGTCGTCAAAATGGGCAATAACCCTTAATCCGTTTGCGAGAGTATGTCTTTTGAATTCAATCATAAGCAATTACAGGCAGCCGTTCAATTTATTCCGGGTGAAGGTATCAACAGAACAAGACACAGCATAAAACCTCCCCAAACTTACCAAAATAAATATCTGCTCCTCATTTTATTCTATATTTGTCGCAGTGATCGCCCGGATTACACATAATTAGAATCGGTTTGAACAGATCAATTATAAGGAAGATCAGGCAACTTGGGTCCTTTTTTTCCGACCAGCAAACGCTGCTTTACCTGCTTAGTTTCGTGGTCGGGATAACATGTGCCATGGCTGCAGTTATAATGAAGAATGCCATTCATTATACACATGTGCTCTTTACCCAGGGAATCATGGCAGGCGGAGCGGGCATCCTCTCACTTGCTTATCCGATGGCGGGAATCTTCCTGACTGTCCTCTTCGTCAAATTTGTTGTCAGGGACAATATTTCTCATGGTATCAGCAGGGTGCTCTATTCCATCTCGCGACGTAAGAGTTACATTAAGAGACATAACAACTGGTCATCCATTATAGCAAGCTCGTTGACAATAGGTTTTGGAGGTTCGGTTGGCGCAGAGGCGCCCATTGTACTTACAGGTTCATCAATTGGCTCAACCATCGGGAGATACTTTAACCTGAACTATAAGAATATCACCCTTTTGCTGGGATGCGGAGCGGCCGGTGCAATCTCAGGTATATTCAAGGCACCAATCGGAGGCATTCTCTTTACCCTTGAGGTCCTTATGCTTGATCTTACAATGTCTTCCATTGTACCGCTGCTGATATCATCAGTCACCGCAGCCACAGTAGCTTATTTCTTCATGGGCAATGATGTTCTTTTCTCTTTCCAGGTAAGGGAAGGCTTCCTTCTTAGAAACCTGCCCTATTATCTTATCCTCGGAGTTTTCTCAGGATTTGTGGCATTCTATTTTACCCGGGCTACTATCGGTATTGAGAAACTCTACCGGAAGATCAGTAACATTTATGTCAGGATGCTTGCAGGAGGGACCATTCTTGGTATACTGATATACATATTTCCTGCATTATACGGAGAAGGATACGGGACCATTATGTCACTTCTGGAGGCTGAACAGGGCAGTGCCATAGGCGTAAGCCTTTTCGGTGACGTTGCATCAGGGTTCTGGATTTTTATGCTCTTTCTTGCCTTCCTGGTGCTCTTTAAGGTTGTGGCCACAGCTTCAACAAACGGTGCGGGAGGTGTAGGTGGTATAGTAGCGCCAACACTCTTTACCGGAGGAGTTGCAGGCTATCTGTTCAGCAATATGTTAAATCATCTCTTCGGACTCTCTCTGCCTGACAGCAGCTTCACCCTTGCGGGTATGGCAGGAGTTTTTGCAGCAGTGCTGCATGCACCAATGACTGCAATATTCCTTATTGCGGAAATAACAGAAGGATATGGGTTGTTTATACCTCTGATAGTGACCTCAACAGTAGGATATATAACAGTAAGAGGATTCCAGAAGCATTCGATTTACCACCAGCAACTGGCAGCAAGCGGTGAACTTATTACTCATGATAAGGACAAGGCAGTGATGACACTGCTCGACTGGAGCAACGAGGTGGAGAAGGACCTGCTCACCGTTAGCCCCAATGACACACTCGGAGACCTCGTTAAACAGATTTCTAAGTCAAACAGGAATATCTTCCCGGTGGTTGATGAATTCAACATACTGGAAGGAGTGGTTCTGCTTGATGATGTGCGTGACAAGATGTTCAACCATGATCTCTATGATAAAATTACAATCAGGGAGATAATGACGATTCCTCCCTCTTATATCGATATCAGGGAGAGAGGGGATGTGGTCCTTGACACCTTTACCCGTACAGGGGCATGGAACCTGCCAGTCCTTGACGGCGGCCAATATGTGGGTTTTATCTCCAAATCAAGGATCTTCAGCGCATACCGTGAGTTGCTGAAGCAGGTGTCAGAAGAATAAAATTCTGATCGTTCAGAGGTTTATTTCATCAGCCAGACCTTACTTTTCTGTTGTTGGTTCAATGATCCAGGTTCTGCCCTTGGTGTCAATGTATATAAAACCATTTTTGTCAGAAGAAGGCAGGGAGGCTTCATATCCGGTCATGGTTATTATTATCTCGGGTGATTCACCCCTTGCTTTGTAACCATATTCCAGAAGAATTGCAGCATTGTCGGCATAGCGGTTTTTCTCCGCTGCATATGCCCTCTGTGCATAATAGAGCTTACGCAATTCCCATTTTATCTTCTCATCAGGATTCATGGCAAATTCTGCCGGTTCACCTGATCCGTCGCTGGTGCTGAACTGAAGAAAGCCCCACATCTCAGGATAATGCACATTGATCAGACCCTGTGGAGACCATAACCAGTTAAACTCCGGGAGTGTTTTGCCGGTTGAAGGGTCTATCTCCTTGATGTACTTACCATTCACATTTTTTGTCTTCCAGTTTACTCTTGAGAAATTTACTCTCCATTGTGCTCCCTCATCAGGCATATTCCCCCACTCCTTCAGTACTTCAAAGGGGAACGCCAGTTCAATGGTCCATTTCTCATCAATGTCTGAGGGATCATTTATTGTCCCGTAGATCCTTACTGCTGACTTCAGTCCTGTGATGTCCCACGCATCTATCACATTCCCGAAGTCACGATAGGGAGTGGTGAGCAGCAGATCCCATACAGTGTTGTAGGCATTCATTTCAAATTCGTAATAGCCGTGTGTGTCACCGTCCGGATCAATAAATACCTCAAAGTCATTGTCATAGTAGATGATCGTGTCGCGTTGCCTGAGAGTAGCCCATATATGCGGTTCAATAAGTTCAGCTGCCACGTACAGGCAGTTGTCATCCCAAAGCATCCTGATCCTGGTATCGTGCAACGGCTTCGGTTTCTTATCACCTTCAATGTCGGTGAATAGATTACTCCATGGTGCCAGCGACCATTCGCTTTCTGTTATATGGCCGTCAACTATTATCTCAGATGATGTTCGGTAACAGATGTAGTGCTCAGGATCGAATGAGATTGCCGGAATGGCTATTTTACCGGGAAGGAGATTATGCCCCGTACTTTTCAGCGGCTTATCCTGCCCGCATCCATACACCAGCAGAGCTGTAAAAAACAGTGTGATTATCTTTTTCATAGTCATGTGATTGAAATAACTGATTTGTTGTACTATCCTTAAACGGAGCCTCAGTGAAATGCTAAAATAGTAAAAATACGGCTCATGGTTAAAATTATAATTAAGTGTATATTTGTGCTCAGTGTCGATTTAAGCCTGGCACTCAAACAGTTAGTAATCAGAGCTTTTAATATAAATATAATATGAAAAGAGACAGTGTGATATTTGATTTAATCGATAATGAACGTGAACGCCAGACTGAAGGTATAGAACTTATTGCATCGGAGAATTATGTCAGTCCACAGGTTCTTGAAGCCATGGGTTCCGTTCTTACCAACAAATATGCTGAGGGGTATCCGGGCTACAGGTATTATGGTGGTTGTGAAGTTGTTGACAAGGTTGAGCAGCTTGCCATTGACAGGCTTAAGCAG
The DNA here is from genome assembly GCA_025455395.1 of Bacteroidales bacterium. Lineage (GTDB taxonomy): Bacteria > Bacteroidota > Bacteroidia > Bacteroidales > VadinHA17 > SR-FBR-E99. The sequence continues at coordinate 9,535 of JALOMO010000045.1, read as the reverse complement.
TTGTTTGATGCTGAGTATGCCAATGTTCAGCCTCACTCCGGAGCACAGGCAAATATGGCCGTGTTCCTTGCCGTACTTAAGCCTGGTGACACATTCATGGGCCTCGATCTTTCGCATGGCGGGCACCTCTCGCACGGATCACCTGTGAACTCCTCCGGAATACTTTACAGGCCGGTGTCATACGGGGTCAGGCAGGAGACAGGCCGGGTAGATTATGAAATGATGGAGGAGGTTGCCCTGAGGGAGAAACCAAAACTGATTGTGGCCGGAGCGTCGGCATACTCCAGGGAATGGAATTATAGTCGAATGCGGGAAATAGCTGACAGGATAGGAGCACTGCTTATGGTTGACATGGCTCACCCTGCCGGTCTTATAGCTGCAGGGTTACTCGATAACCCCCTGAAGGCAGCACACATTGTGACATCGACAACACATAAGACCCTTCGCGGTCCCAGGGGAGGAATCATCCTTATGGGAAAAGATTTCATCAATCCATGGGGGCTGACAACACCCAAGGGAGAGGTTAAGATGATGTCAGCAGTGCTTAATTCAGCTGTCTTCCCCGGCATACAGGGAGGCCCTCTCGAACATGTGATTGCAGCCAAGGCGGTATCATTTGGTGAGGCACTTACTCCTGAGTTCCGCCATTACCAACAGCATGTAAAGAAAAACGCTTCAGTCATGGCTGAGGCTTTTATGAACCTGGGATACAAAGTGATATCAGACGGTACTGACAATCATTCAATGCTCATTGACCTGAGAACCAGGTTCCCGGAGATATCTGGCAAGAAGGCAGAAAACACACTTGTCAGGGCCCATATTACAGTAAATAAGAATATGGTTCCTTTTGACTCACGTTCTCCATTCCTTACATCCGGAATCAGGGTAGGGACACCCGCCATAACGACACGTGGCATGAAGGAGGGCGATATGAGCGTCATTGTAGGGCTTATTGATGAGGTGATAAGCAACATCGAAAATGAGACTGTTATCGGATCAGTGGGAGAAAGGGTGCGGAAGATGATGAAGGATCTTCCTCTTTTTGCCGTTTAGGTAAAGAAATAACACTGCCCTCTGATGGAATGGTATATGTATCTGGCAGTAATAGCTGCCGGTCTCTTTGCAGGATTTGTGAATACCCTTGCCGGCAGCGGTTCCCTTTTGACTTTGCCTTTGCTGATGTTTCTTGGTTTGCCGGCAAACATAGCCAACGGTACCAACAGAATAGGCGTGATGGTACAGAGTGCCGTCGGTGCCTGGAGTTTCAGGAATCAGAAGATATACAGCGTCAGGGAAACCATGTGGATGGCCATTCCTGCAACCATCGGATCGCTGGCAGGCTCACTGGTTGCAATCAGGATTAATGAAAGGATAATGGAGCTGCTCATAGGCGGGCTGCTGATCTTCATGTTTTTTGTGATCCTGTACAAGCCTGAACAATGGGTACGTGAACATGCATTAGGGATCAGTTCACGCCGCCGCGGATGGGTGATTTTCATTTTCTTTCTTATCGGCATTTATGGTGGTTTCATACAGGCTGGCGTAGGCTTCTTCCTGCTCGCAGCCCTTGTCCTGGGAGCAGGCATGGGTCTTACAAAAGCTAACGCGGTGAAGGTGGCTATAGTCGCAATATTTACTGCCGTGGCGCTTTTGGTGTTTATTCTGAGCGGCCAGGTGAATTACTTCATAGGTCTTATCCTTGCTGCCGGGCAGGGTGTGGGTGCATTGATAGCCTCAAGGTTCGCAGTCAGCTGGGGACCGAAGGTGGTGCGTATAGTCCTGCTTGTGGCGGTGATGGCCTCAGCGCTCAAGCTGACAGGGGCTTTTGATCTGTTAATTAAGCTGTTCTGACAGGCTGACAGGGTTCATTTGAGCTTGAAGTTGTAAGTTATCTTGCCTATCTGAAAAGCGGGAGCATCAGGGTTGCTGTCAAACTTGGCCTTCATAGCCGCTTCACGAGCCACCCTGAGAAGGTATTCATCAAGTGTTGTTGATCCTTGCATGCCTGCCACAGCCTTTGTCACTATGCCGGTCCTGTCGACGGTAACCTCTACTACAACCTTTCCTTCCTTCTGGATGTCATATTTTGGAAGGGGGAGAGCCTGGGCTTTTCTTCCGCCCAGCTCATAAGAAGGTTTACCGTCTCCTGTACCTCCGCCAGGGCCGTATATGCGTACACTATCAGAGCCTGTCTCCACTCCCTGGTTGCCTTGTCCCCCGGCGACACCCTCGCTCTGGCCTGCAGTGCCGGTGTTTCCGGTATTGCCAAATGCATTCCTTGTACGGTTCGATATCTCATTGAGTCGGCGCTGTTCTTCCTCTCTCTTCTTCCTCTCTGCCGTCTCCTGTTCTATCCTTTTACGCTCTGCCTCAGCCTCCTCACGCCTCCTCTGCTCGGCGGCACGTGCTTCAGCCTGCTTCCGGAGCTCCTCCGGTGTCGGTTCGCTCTTTTTCACCTCCACAGCCTCCTCAAAATCCTGGGTAAGCAGGGCTTCATCAGCACCCTCTTCACCTGATGAGGGCGGGGGGGGAGGAGTTGCTTCCGGCTGCGGGGCAGGCTCATACAGACCTTCTCCTGTCTCGTCAAAACCGAAGTTTACCAGCAGGCCCTCTTCCGAAGGGACCGGCACCTCTATTCTGAAGGTGGCCATTACCAGCAAGACAGCAATAATCAGGTGCGTAAGCGCACTGATTAAGAGACCCTGCTTCCTTTCCCTGGAGAGTGGCTCCCTGCTGCTATTTGGGAGTTGTGGCAAGTATCAGTTTATACTGGTTCTTAACGGCTATATTCATTACGTTAACAACATACTCGACAGGTACACTCCTGTCGGCATGAACCGAGACGTAGATTTCAGGATTGCTCCCTACCTTTGCCTGGAGTGCAGCTTCAAGGTTTTCAATTGCAATAGGCTGTTCCTCAATGAAGTACTGAAGATCCTTTGTGATCGAGACTGTTGTCATCGGACGGGCAGAGGTCTGCGTCGTTCCCTTAGGCAGAAGAAGCTTAAGGGCTGTCGGATGTACGAGCGTGGAAGTCAGCATGAAAAAGAGCAGAAGCAGAAATACAATATCTGACATTCCTGCCGAGCTGAAGTTAACGCTGACCTTATTCTTGTTTGAAAGCGCCATCGGGTCCTATTTTACAGGTTCATTCAATATATCCATAAATTCTACCGATGTTGCCTCAAGCTGGAAGACAACATGCTCAACTCTTACCACAAGAGCATTATATCCGAAATATGCGAGAATACCCAGAATAAGACCACCAACAGTAGTTATCAGAGCTGTGTATATACCCCCGCTGAGGGTGCTTAGCTCAAGGCTGTTGCCTGCAAGTGACATCTCATAAAATGCCTGTACCATCCCGATAACAGTACCGAAGAAACCTAGGAGCGGGGCGGCACCAGCAATGGTTGCCAGTGTCGGGAATCTCTTTTCAAGCTTGTAAATTTCAAGCCTTCCGACATTCTCTATCACTGCACTCACATCATTAAGCGGCCTTCCCAATCGTGATATGCCCTTCTCAATCATCCTTGCCTGTGGCGAGTTGGTAGACTTGCATAACTGAAGAGCTGCATCAACCTTGCCCTCGTACATATAATCCTTTATGCGGTTCATGAAGTTCGCATCTATCTTGGTGGCTTTCTGAATAAGGAGGTACCTCTCAATGAAAATATATAAAGCAACAAATGAGAGCAGTGTGATGATATACATCACCCAGCCACCTGCGAGATAAAGATCTGCAAGTGACATGGTAGCTTCCTCAACGGCGGGAGTGGCTGCTGTACCCTGTAATAAGATGTCTGATAGTATCATTTTAATATGTTTAATTGGTAACTGTTTGACTTACTTTTTTATATCATCGCGCGAATATATGAAAAAAACGGCCAAACTATCCCCGAATTATGTGGACAGTGGAAAAAATGGCCCTCTTGTTGAAATATTACTGATCCTGAGGCCCTCCTTCAGCAGGAGCAACTTTTTTCTTCCGGTTGTCAGGCAGTATGAAGAGATCCTCAAACTTATTGAAGTCACGCCTGTAAAAGATACCTAAACCCTGCGTGTATGGTGCCGTTTCGTAAAAGATGTCATTATTGGCCCTGTTAAAAACCTTGAAGCGCAGTTTCTCCGTGATCTTGAATTCAACGTTGAAGTCACCGCTGATAGTGCTGGCACTGGCATTTGACTCTTTGCCTCCCACATCAAAGTTGCCGTTAACGATGACCTTATCATTGAGCAGCTGCGTCGACAGGGCCACTTCAACCTCCTGAGGCGTGATATCATTGCCAGGCCTGTAATTCAAACCAATGTCAAAGTCATTGCTTATCTGCGACAGCCAGTTACTTACCTGGTTGGTGAGCATTTCTGTGGTTGTTACACCTATTGCCGCAGCACCCTGTGTTGTTGACTGCGACGACGCGCTGTACAGAGCCGGATCGGGATAAAAGCTATTCATTACCAGAAGGTAAAGAAACTGCCGGCTGAGCTCTTCCTCAGTGTTAATGGCCATATTAAGATATTGCCTGACATCATCATTGGCGGTAGGAAGATTTATATTGAAGCCGATAACCGGATTCATAAGCTTTTCAGTAAGGATCAACTGGCACTCAACCGGAATCCTCTCTTTGAATTCTTCTTCAGGATAAATATCATACAGGGAAGCCTTCAGCCTGTAAACTGCCCTTATATTCAGGTCAGCATCCTCAATTCCCCCGTTCCATGTAATTGTGCCACCTTCCTCAATCGAGAAACGCTTGTTGAGTATATTACCCAGGGTGAACAGATAGTCACCGTCCTCAATGACATAATTACCCGCCATCTTCAGATCACCGTTGCTACCCATCCGTATGTTGAGCTTTCCTTCACCAGTTCCACGGATTACATCACCGGCTTTTGGGTCGATCAATATCTGCACCTCTGCATCGGGCGTGACTTCCAGGTCAAAATTGAGGTCCATATTGCTGCCCTGTTGCTGCCTGATGAAAATGTCTTTTCTGGCTTCGACAACCTCCTCTTCCCTCTTGGGATCGACCATAATGATAAAAGGGTAATCGCCTACGACTTCGCTTGAGCTTAGCGGAACATAAAAGGATGTATTGTCTTCGGTACGGCCTGAAATTGTGATCGAAAGCTTTTCCGGCGTCCCTTTTATGCCTGCATAACCTGTTGCATATGCCGTTCCATAAAAGGTGTCATTATCCTTTGGCCTGGTATTTAAAACGAGCATTTTTTCAGCATTGATGTCGAAATTGATACCAAGGTTTTTAAATGAATTATGTGTCAGACTTCCGTTGACCGTGCCCTGGTTCCTTTTATCATCATAGAACCTGATGTTGCGGAAATCAATTCCTTTCCGGGTGAATCTTATACTGTCGGAAAAACTGTACCTTGTCTGAAGGAAATTGATTTTCATGGAGGCCTCCTCGGCCATCACAGACCCTTCAAGAATCAGTTGCTTCATTTTTCCATGCAATCTTGCTTTGCCCGAGCCAACACCTCTTACATCCGATGCAAAAGAGCTCACAAGAGGGTTGATAACATTGAGAGGCATCCGGAAAGTCTGAGCTGTAATATCTGCAGTCTTGGTGGAGGGGTTGTAGTAACCGCTGACATCAAAGTATTTTGCACCCTGATAGTCGTTTTTGACATTAATGACGGCAACCTTGCGCTGTGTGTTCCATTCACTTAATACAGTTACCTTACCATAAAGATTGTCGTTGACCTTGAAGTCGGTTATATTGATATCACTCTCAAACAGTACCTTGTCAAAGGCATCAGATACTGTAACACTGCCGTTCATCAGACCACCGAAGGTCATTGCGGATGATCCTCGATCTTTGTTGTCAGAGACTTTTTTCCTTTGGCTGAGGTATCCCAGATTCAATCCTTCGAAACTTAACTCAAGCCTGTCTTCGGGCGCAGAGGAGAGACGCCCGTCAAGCCTGAGAAAGTTAGATTCACTTTTAACAAGCAGATTTTTAAAGGTGGTGCGAGCTGAATCAATTACTATCTGTGCCGGACTGATTTGCCAATGCGAATTGTTTACTGTAACAGATGAGGGCAACACATCTATCGACAAGTTTGGTCTTCCTGATTCGCCCAGGCTGTAGAAACCAGTCACTCTTATTTCACCCAGTGTCCGGCCTCTGTCATTATTGTTCCATTTAATTCCCAGATCAACAGTATCTGGCCGGCTTGTTGCCAGGAGACTGAAGTTTACCAGCTTTGACCTTTCGGGAAGAAAAAGAGTGTCAGATAAAAGTGAGATATTAATGCGGTTGTCACTGACAGAACTCTGAACTGACATACTCTTTAATCTGTTACCGAATAATTCAAATGCTTCAGATCTGAATTCAGCCCTGAATTCGGCGTTGGCATCCATGAAATAGCCATTAAGTGTGCTTCCGTTTGATACGCTGACACCTGTGCCAAAAAACTCATTTAGCTTATCAATGTTCTTTATTCTGGCATTAAAGGTGAATTGATTCTTTGTCTTTGCGCCGGCCGGTGTTGCTGCCGGCAAGGTAAACTTCGAAGGAAAAAGACCTGCCAAAAACGATCTTCCGGCGATACCCAGTGATGCAAATGTATGTTCTCCACGTACTTCAGCATCAGCAAAGTCAGACCTGAGTGAAAGAAGGGGTACACCTTCATCCTTTTCAGAACGAATAAGGAAGTCATAGATTGATATCTTCCCGGTTGAATTTTCAAGTGTTGAATTTATCAGCCTGAGATCACCATCAAGATTATCAAGGTTATTGCCTTTAAAGGTTGCTGTAAGAAGTGCTGATACCCGGAAGAGAGTATCCTTATCAACCAGGTTGAGTCTGTGAAGCTCTGCATTTGCAAGGTTCATTGTGAAGTCAAACTCCGGCAGAGTCTGACCAAGGTCAAATCTTCCCAGGAGATCCATCCTGATATTCTGGTCACTGACAACTATATTGCCATCCCATACCCGGTCAGAGTACTTTCCTTCAACAGCTACGTTGCGGTATAGATAATCGTTAATCTCTACGCTGTCTATGACCCCTTTAATATTAGCCGAGAAATGTTTGAATGACTGCATTGACCCATCAACATTGGCATGTAGCCAGAGGTCTCCGAACATTTTATCGTTCCTGGTAACGTAGGCCAGGTCAACATCACTGCCTTTCAGAAAACCATTAAACCTGAACAGGTTTTTTTCGTCAGGTTGCAGTGAAAGGTCTGTCGTAAAACTTCCCCTTTCGGTTACTAGAGTGCCGAATGCCACAAAATCGGTTGTGAATCCGGTGAAACTGCCGCTGAATGAAATAAGGCCCATATCATAGACTATTGCAGGCAGTCTGACTGGCCTGTTGCCAGGAAGAATCAGGCCTTCAATGTCTTCTGCCATGGTACTCATCCTGGTGAAGTCGATATGGAGATAGCTCTCTTCGATGGCCGGAAGTCCTGAGACATAAAAATCAAACTCCAGCCTGGTAGCGTTTGAATACTCAATCTTAATATCCCGTCCCTTCATTTCAGCTACCGGTCCGCTTACCTTTCCTGAAATGATCACATTCTGATTTATGCCTGTAACATGTTTTACAAAGTATGCGAGATCGCTTATGTTAAGAAGCGATTCTTTGAGTATTACATCCAGCCTTACCTTTTTCAGAAAATCAGAATATCCTGTACTGTCTGATTTCAGCAGTAGTACCCTCTCAGCCAGTATTGAACTTGAGTCTGTCCTCAGGTCTATCTTCCTGAAAAACAGTCCTTCATCTCTTACTGAGAGTGTCATATTAGTTCTTTCACTGCTGAATCCGCCTGACTCCCTGAATGAGAGGTTTTTAATATTCATACTGACTGAATCAGGCGAGATGTTCAGATCACGTACAATGCCATCAATGGCGGTGATCCTCATGTCTTTGAAATTAACCTGGCCCGGCAGTATACCCAGAGTGTCAGCAACATTTGCAAGCATATAAGCTCCGTCAAACATCTCAATCTCCGAGAAGTTGATTTTCAGTGATTTGGTAGTATCACTTTTTTCTTCCCCTTTCAGCTTCTGGATGTACCATGAGAGATTCATTACACCAGATGAGTCAGAAATCATCCTGAAATCTGGTTCATATAACTCAACCCTGCCAAAACTGAACGTTCTGTCTTTGGGTCTGAACTCCTTTATCCTGAGCGAGACATGACGTGCATGGAGAAGCGTATCACGGTTCTGATCTTCAATTAATACGTCGTAAAGCACCATGGTTCGGAAGAAGGTGTATGAAACTTTTCCGATGGAAATGTTTGTCCCGAGCTTATTTGAAATGTTTTCGGTCAGCCATGATACAACGTATGTCTGAAACTTGGGTGCACGGAAGAGAATGATTGACAGCGATGTAATGAAAAGCAATGCCGCAACCAAAACAATAAGGTACCTGACGATTTTTTTAATAATTTTGGCCATTCAAATCTTCAAACCTGTACCGGCGAAGTTAATAAAAAACAACATATTAAAGGTGACCCCAGCCATTACCATACTTGCGATAGAATCATCCTGTGACGACACCTCTGCAGCAGTTATAGAGGATGGCTATGTTCTTTCAAATCTGATTGCCAACCAGGAGATACACAAGGCTTTTGGCGGCGTGGTACCGGAGCTTGCCTCGAGGGCTCATCAGGCAAATATTATTCCTGTTGTTGACCAGGCCTTATCGAGGGCAGGTAAGCGCCCCGAAGATATAAGTGCTGTAGCTTTCACCCGCGGACCCGGCCTGCTGGGGTCACTTCTTGTAGGTACCTCGTTTGCCAAAGGTTTCGCTCTGGTTCGAAACATACCTATCATTGAGGTCAATCATCTTCAGGCACATGTCATGGCACACTTTGCCATGGAGCATGGACGGGATAACCGCATTCCGGGCTTTCCATTTCTATGCCTGCTGGTATCCGGTGGACACACTCAATTGATCCTGATGAAAGACCACTGTTCTATGGAGCTTCTTGGCAATACTATTGATGATGCAGCAGGAGAGGCTTTCGACAAATGCGCCAAGGTAATGGGATTACCATATCCCGGAGGGCCTGTCATAGACAGGCTCGCAAGAGAAGGTAACCCCGATGCTTTTATCTTTTCGAAACCAAAGATACAGGGACTGAATTTCAGTTTTTCAGGACTTAAGACCAGCTTCCTTTATTTTCTGAGAGACAAAATGAAGGAAGATGGTGATTTCATCACGAAAAATATCAATGACCTGGCAGCATCACTTCAACGTACTATAATTGAGATACTTATTGCCAAGCTCATAAGAGCTTCAAAAGAGACCGGCATTAGTGAGATTGGAATAGCCGGAGGAGTATCGGCTAACTCGGGACTGCGAAACACAGCCGTGAGAGAAGCTGCAAAGAGAAGATGGAACCTCTTCCTGCCCGAATTCAGGTATACAACAGACAATGCGGCCATGATAGGCATTACAGGTTATTATAAATTTCTGAGGTCTGACTTCTCAGATCATAGCGTGACACCGCTGGCAAGGATGGCTGTTGAGACTAACCATACCGAATAATGAAATGCCCG
>JALOMO010000044.1 GCA_025455395.1 Bacteroidales bacterium | reverse complement strand
TACCGTTTGTGCCGGCTGTAGTGCAATGAATCATGGTCTTTCCCATGATGTCACCTGTGATCATCTCGGTGGGGCTGTTACCCATGTCAAATCCTTCCGGCTTTCTCTCATCTTTTTCACCGGCAACAACCGTACCATGCCTGAGTTTTTCTTTTAATGCAAGAGCCTCGTGGGGTGAGGCAACATCAATAAGTCTCGTTATACCCCTGTCATATGCATAGCATGCTGTCGAAAATGCCCTGAACACATCAATGATCACGGTCACTCCCTCAGCTTCACGGGCCCCGGTAATAAACTCCTTTATGGTAATAACCATTTTGTCTCTTTCAAAGTGTGAAGATAATAATAGTGTTTGAAGATGATTTCTTAAATTTGCCGAAGCCTTAATCGTTTACCGATGATCAAACCAGTTGAATGGATACAAAAGATATACCGTACTGTCAGAACAGACATCTGGAAGACACCGATCACAAGTCTCACCGGCGCAAAGGCTTATACTATAAGGCAGGTACGGATTATTTATCTTGTTTATAAGGGGATAAAGAGAGATCACATTTATATTAAGGCCTCAGCCCTCACTTTTTTTACCATGCTGTCAGTCATACCAATGGCTGCTCTTGCATTCGGGATATCGAAAGGATTTGGGTTACATGATGAACTCAGGGCTGAAATTATTAAGCAGTTTCATAACCAGGAGCAGGTGATGAACTGGATCCTTGATTTTGCGAATGATCTGCTCATGCAAACCAGTGGCGGTTGGCTTGCAGCATTTGGCGTTGCATTACTCTTTTATACGGTAGGACAGCTGCTAACATACGTTGAAAGTACCTTCAACTCAATCTGGAATGTGTTTGAGACCAGAGTATGGTACCGGCAGGTGACCGATTACCTGGCAATCATACTGATGGTCCCTGTGCTTTTCATCGCATCAAGCAGTGCCACAGTGCTTGCAAATACCAGCCTGAACGAAATGCTGAGTAAATCAGACATGCTTGAGGGGCTTAAGCCTGTCGTTTCATTCCTGGTGCAGCTGATACCATACATTCTGATGTGTTCAATCTCTGTAGCTGCATTCCTCGTAATGCCAAACACAAGAGTCAAGATAAGACCTGCCATTGTAGCGGGAGTGCTGGCAGGTATAGTACTGCAGCTTCTTCAGATTCTTTATATCCAGTTCCAGATCGGCGCCACAAAGCTCGGCACACTCTACGGCAGCTTTGCAGCTATCCCGCTGATCATGATCTGGATACAGATGAGCTGGGTAGTTCTGCTCATAGGTGCGCAGCTCTCTTATTACCTCCAGAATATTACAAGATATGAGTTTGAATTTGATGTTCAGACAGTATCACCGAAACAGAAAAAAAGACTTTCGCTGCTTATCATGCATACTCTTATAAAAGACTTTGTTAAGGGTACAAAACCGAGGGGACCGGAAGAGATATCTCTTGAACTTACCATACCTGTCAGAAGCGTGCGCGACAGCCTGAAGTCATTGCGTGATGCATTGCTTGTGACAGAAGTCTATGACGAAAATAATGACAGATATGTCTACCAGCCTGCCACTGATATCAATAAGATGACTCTCTCTTTTGTTGTTGAGAAGCTTGAGAATTCAGGGTCTACGCATAAGAACGTGATTAACAATTCTGATTATAAAAAGATAGATACAGCTGTCACCAGGCTGGAGGCACTCATTGCGGCATCAGAGACCAACGTTCTTCTGCGCGATATCTGACATCTATTTATTGCGGAAAGGGGAGAGGCGATGGCGTCTGACATACCTTACCAGATCCCCAAGAGTCTTCCAATTATCAAACAGGTAGTGAGGGCTCTCAATGATTATTTGTCTTGTCTCCGGATGCATGTCCCAGAAGCTGATCAGGTTTGATGCCCTGAAAACCCTGTCCTCTGTCCCGATAAGTGAGTAATCCCAGGCAAAACCTGTCTGAACCGGCTCCATCATCCTGTTATATATCCATCTCAACTCGTCATGCAGTGATTTGATTGTGCGTGATGGTATGATATCCCTGTTACGTTCAAAAGAGCTTTTAGTGCCGAACACCCTGAGGTAGAACTTTGCCATGCTGTAATTTGTAATACTATTCAGGGTAGCTTCAAATATCTTCAGAGGCACACCGTAGCGGTCATCAGCAGCAACAGGTGTGCCGTTGATTGCAATAGTAAGGTCAGGCTTGATGCCAATCCTGGGGATGTAAAACTCGGCTGCCCAAACACCAAGTGACCATCCTATGACCGTTACATGCCTGTAAGTCTTCATCTCAGGCAGGATAAGAGGCTCGTCAGCCGAGTAATTGTAAAAGAGAATGAAATCAAACCTGTCGGTACAAAGATTAGAGAAGGCTTTCTCATCAATGCCCCATGTGCCAAAGAGTATTATCAGGTCTCTGTTGTTTTCAAATCGGCGCAGGAAAGTTTTCATCGGTTTGCAGAAAAGAAAAAAGAGGAGAGGGTCAATGTGGTACTTTAAGGAACGGGCTTATGAGATAATCCCGGAATCTACTGTCTGATAAAAGGAAGTGACCTATGGTAGTCAGCCTATAGGCCCATGTGAAAGTCAATGTCTGCAATACAATCCTATTGATTCCCACAAGTAACCCTTACTCTCCTCTTTTTAGCATTAGCTATCAACAAATATAATAATAAATCTTACTATTTCCAAATTTACGAATAAAAAAGATCTGAAGAGCTGCGATGCCGGAAAAGAACAGGTCATTTTCTGTAAATCCTGTTTATAGGAATGGTGTCGGTAAGATATTGAGCCGGGGCTTTTATTGAATGTATCTTTCTAACAACATCCATCCCTGCCCTTACCCTTCCAAATGCGGCGAAGCCCTGTCCATCTCTGTTTCTCATGCCACCGGCATCCAGAGCCGGCTGGTCTCCGACGGTGATGAAAAACTCGGATGTAGCTGTACCCGGATGCCATCTGGCCATCGATATAGTTCCGTCAATATGACTTATGCCTGTGCTATCAGTCCTTTCATGAACAACAGGCGCGATTGTATCTGATTCATCATTATATCTCCCCCCCTGTATTACAGCAATCCTGATACTGTCATTTGGCTGATTATCATCCCGTACCACCCTGTAGAAGCAGCTGTTATTATACAATCCCTGATCAACATAGTAAAGAAAATTGGCCACAGTTGCAGGGGCATTCTCCGGAAACAATTCTGCTTCAATGTCACCTAAGGTTGTTTCAATTATAATCTTCGGATTTTGCTTGCACGACGACATTAGCGCCAAGGCCACAACGACAGGGATAAGTAAATTTCTCTTCATTTTTTTTTCATTTATGATTTCTATATTAGTAATAATCCATTTGATTTCCTATTTTTATTGAGATTATCGGAATAATTCGGAAAAAGACTAATAACTCCCTGCAATGATACCTGAAATTATCAGCATCAGGCATGATGACGGGTCTGGCTTCCGGGTCGAATGGGTCGACAGCGAGAGCAGCTTCCTGCATCTTCACCCTGAATATGAAATTGTCCTGAATATTACCGGCAACGGAGCACGCGTAGCAGGTGACTCAATTGAGCTCTTTGATCACTATGACATGGTTGTTTTCGGCCCTGATCTCAAACATCTCTGGAATTTTCACCGGGATAAGGAGACTGATAAAGAAAACCATGCCATAATGTGTCATTTCAGACGGGAATCACTTGGCGAACCGCTTCTCTCACAGTTTGAGACTGTGAAACTAAGAAGGCTTCTTGACGATGCCGCGAGAGGCATCGTCTTTACAGCAGAGACAGGAAGAAATGCCGAAGGCCCTATGAGAAGCATGCTCACTGCCACAGGAATGAAAAAAATGGTCAGCCTCTTCCAGCTATTCGAAATACTCTGTTCGGCAGACAAGTATGAGTTTCTATCCGGGGAGATATCTGCGGGGGCACGTGAGATAAAGGATAGCCGCCTGACTGATGTGTGTACTTTTGTCAGGGAGAACTTTTACAGGCACATACCGGTGACAGAGGTTGCCGAAATAGCAAAGATGAGTCCTCACTCATTCAGCCGTTTTTTTTCACGCAACACAGGCAGTGGCTTCGTTGATTATGTCAACCAGGTGAGGACAAACAAGGCATGCTATCTGCTTCGTGAGACTGATCACCAGATAAACGAAATTGTTTTTGAATGCGGGTTTGCAACGGTCTCAAATTTCAACAAACAGTTTCGCAAGCACGCCGGGATGTCAGCCCGCGATTACCGGGCACAGTATCTTCAGTAAACCTTAACCTGATCGGGCTTCGTCCCGGCGTTCAATCTGAGAAGCCATCGCGTAACCTCACAGAACTGTGACATGATTATTCGCATAATTAGAATGAAATTCTAATGCTAAATTTGTAATGCTTTACAATAAATCAAAAACCGAATTATGGGAATGACGATAACTGAAAAAATAATTGCGGCTCACTCAAAATATGAAACCGTAAAACCAGGTGATATAGTTGATATTTTTATTGATGCACGCGCTGCAAGGGACTTCGGAGGCGCAAATGTTGTTAAGAACCTGAACGACTTTGGACTCAGGATCGATGATCCTGCCAGGACTCTATTTACCTTTGACTGCAATCCTACCGGTTCTGATCAGAAATATGCTGTTAACCAGCATATCTGCAGGCAATATGCACGGGCAAATGACATCAAGGTCTATGATATCAACGCCGGCATTGGGACACATCTTCTGATTGAGGAAGGCTATGTCTGGCCGGGAGCTACTGCTGTCTCGACCGACTCACACGCAAATATACTTGGAGCAGTAGGAGCATTCGGTCAGGGAATGGGAGACATGGATATTGCTGCAGCCTGGAACAACGGTAAAGTCTGGTTCAAGGTTCCGGCATCTGTAAGAATAAACCTTAATGGGGATCTCCCTGCAGGAGTGAGTGCCAAAGATGTCATTCTGAATCTCCTTAAGATCTATGGTGCCAATACACTTCTCGGATACAGCATTGAGCTATACGGAAAGTCAGCAGACAGAATGACGCTCGACGAACGGATCACCATTGCGTCGATGGCGACTGAGATGGGAGCCATAATAATACTCTTTCCGCCTTCAGATGAGATCATAAGCTATTGTCGTAACAGGGCCCTGGTGCCATTTGAACCTGTATTTGCTGATAAGGACGCAAAATATGAGTTAACAGCTGATATTGACGTGTCAACATTCAGCCCTATGGCCTCACGCCCCGGTGAACCTCATGACACAGTAGCCGTGGGTGAACTTCCCCTGACGAAGATAGACTCCGCTTTCATAGGCAGCTGTACCAACGGGCGCATTGAGGATATGCGCACAACAGCAGGTATACTTAGAGGAAAGAAGGTAGCACCGGGAGTTATTCTTAAGATCGTGCCAGCAACAGATGTTGTGTGGAATGAATGTCTTGCGGAAGGCCTGATTGAGATTTTTAAAAACGCCGGAGCTCTGGTATCCAATGCCGGTTGTGCAGGATGTGCAGCAGGACAGGTCGGACAGAATGGCAAAGGTGAAATAACGGTTAGCACTGGGAATCGCAACTTCCCGGGCAAACAGGGACAGGGAAGCGTCTATCTTGCATCACCTGCCGTTGTTGCTGCTTCAGCCGTTGCAGGTTACATCACAACACCTGATAATATTCCTTCAACTCCTGCAGAATTTGTCAGAGCCAGTACTCAGCAGGTGACGGCAAAAAGCAAACCGCTTGGCGATGTGGCACCGCCACCTACTGTTTTAAAAGGCAGGGTATGGATCATCGAACGTGACAATATCGACACTGATATGATATTTCATAACCGATATCTCGCGATTACCGATATACGTGAGATGGGTCAGTATGCGCTCGATAATCTCGAAGGCTACCGCAATTTTGCCAAAGAGGCTAAGCCAGGTGATATTATCATCACGGGAAAAAACTTCGGCAGCGGCAGTTCACGCCAGCAGGCAGTAGACTGCTTCATCTCACTGGGAGTGCAGGCAATAATCGCCCACTCATTCGGAGCAATTTATGAACGCAATGCGATTAACGCAGCATTTCCTGTATTGACATACGATTCCCTCGTAACAATAGACCTGAAAGACAAGGATATGATCACGGTTAACCTTATCACCGGCGAGGTGACCAATGAGCGAAACGGCCTCACGACCAATGTAAATCCGTTCTATGATGCACAATATGATATATATACTAAGGGCGGCCTGCTGGGTAAAATTTAATAACTTTAACAGATATCATGAAACCAAGAACATTTGTTGAAAAGATTATGGATGCTCCTGAGGGCGCAGTTGTCTTCAGGAAACCTGATATTATTCTAACCCACGATAACACCTCGAGCATTTACCAGACCTTCAGGAAGATGGGAGGGGAGAAGGTCACAGATCCTTCTCAGATGCTTGTAGTGCTTGATCATAATGCCCCTCCGGCAGATGCCAAACTTGCCACTCAGTACCAGGATATAAGGAATATCGTCTCCGAGCAGGGCATAAAACTCTTCTATGATTCAGGCATGGGTATATGCCACCAGATGATGTCATATCACGCCCGACCGGGTATGATAATAGTTGGCTCTGACAGCCATACCTGTACGGCAGGAGCTTTTAATGCACTTGCAGCGGGAATAGACCGTACAGAGGCAGCAGGTATATGGAAGCGCGGTGAAACATGGTTCCTTGTTCCTCCCTCGATGAGGATCGATCTTAAAGGACGTCTTCGTCCGGCAGTCAGTGCAAAAGACCTTTCACTCTGGATTATAGGCATGCTCGGTTCTGACGGAGCCAATTACATGTCTATCGAATTCCATGGAGAGGGTGTGGTCACACTTTCAGTGAGTGAGAGAATGACTATTGCCAACCTTGCCTCCGAGATGGGGGCTAAAAATGCAGTCTTCCCCTGTGATGATGTCCTGAGAAAGTTTACAGGAGAGGACACGTCCGGAGTATGGGCTGATGAAGATGCAGAATATCATTGTCGCATCTCCATTGATCTTTCAAAAATATTCCCTCTGGTAGCAGCGCCACACCATGTTGATAACATAAGATCAGTGGCCTCTGTTGCAGGAACGGCAGTGCAGGAGGGTCTGATAGGCACCTGCACCAACGGCAGAATAGATGACCTTCGCATCGCCGCTTCAGTCCTTAAAGGGGAAAAAGTAAAACCCGGCTTTCAGCTTCATATCATTCCTGCCTCAAAAGACATTTACCTTCAGGCAATAAGGGAAGGTATAATAAGTGATCTTATAGAGGCAGGTGCAAATATTCTCAGTCCGTCATGCGGACCCTGCCTGGGTACCGGACAGGGGATCCCGGCTAATGGACACACCGTCATCTCAACTGCTAACCGTAATTTTCTTGGCAGAATGGGGAACAAGGACGCTTCAATATATCTTGCCTCACCTGCTACGGTAGCCGCTTCTGCCATAACAGGTGTCATTACCGACCCCCGGATGTCAAAGGGGGATGAGACCTTCCCCTTCAATGCTCCACAGAGTAAGACCAATGTGATTAAGGAGGGTGAAAACAGGAAATCGGGTAACGTATGGCATTATGCCGATGTTGACAACCTGAATACGGATCAGATGTTTGCCGGGAAGCACACCTACAGTGTCATGAGCTCGGACGCACAAGCCATATTGCCACTCCTCTTCAGCGATTTTGATCCCTCTTTCAGTAAAAACGCAGCTGCTGGTGATATAATCATTGCAGGTGATAATTTCGGATGTGGCAGCTCCCGTGAGCATCCATCAGTCGGCCTGGCTGCCCTGGGCATAAAGGCAGTGATAATCAAATCAGTGAACCGTATCTTCTACCGCTCTTCAATTAACCAGGGATTGCCTCTCATTGTTCACCGCGAAGCTGTCGAAGCTTACACTCCCGGAGATAAAGTTGATATAGATTTTGACAAGGGGAAACTGCTGATAGGTAAGAAAAGTTTCAAATTTGAACCGCTGCCTCCTGAACTGAAGCAGATTATTGAAAAGAAGGGGCTGGTTAACTGGATGAAATCAGCCTGATATTGTTCTGTCCGGCATTCTCTGTGGAGAAACGAAAAAATGTGATTATATTTGCGGCGATTTTTTTGAGAATCATATGACCGGTTCCGTAGCTCAGTTGGATAGAGCAACAGCCTTCTAAGCTGTGGGTCGAGCGTTCGAGTCGCTCCGGAATCACTTGATCCGGAGGCATTAGTGCCTCCGGATAATTATTTGAGGATTACATTTAGTGACTGTTAAATGTCATAAACAGGTATCCATCATGGTTGAATGAAATTCATTAGAGTCTCATCGGTTCTCAACATTGTCGGTATAATACTGATAATCACCTCGGCTTCATTCCTGCTTTGTATTCCGGTTGCAATCCTCTACTCAGAACCTGTAACTCCTTTCATACTTTCATCAATAACTACCTTATTACCCGGATCAATCCTCTTTCTGCTTCTCAGAAAGTCAATTGAACATAAGGTCTCAATAAAGGAGGGATATATAAGCGTGACACTCGGTTGGCTCACCCTTATTTTTGCTGGAACACTCCCTTATCTTTATAGCGGAGAGATTGAAGGGTTCGTTAACATTCTCTTTGAAACGGCATCAGGTTTCACTACAACGGGAGCTTCAATACTGAGTGACGTGGAAGCACTCTCTAAATCAATTCTGTTCTGGCGGAGTATGACCCACTGGATAGGAGGCATAGGCATAATCCTCCTTGTCATAATTATCCTCCCGACATTAAAAGTCGGTGGCTATGGGCTTTTTACACTGGAGTCGTCACTTAAGGAAAAAATCCTTCCCAAAACAAAATCTATCGCCAAGACAGTGCTTCTTACCTACTTAAGTCTTACCACAGCTGAAATCATCCTTCTGACGGCTGGAGGGATGGATCTGTTCGACAGCATCTGTCATTCATTTGGCTCCGTAGCTACCGGAGGCTTCTCGACCAGGAATACCAGCCTGGCAGAATATTCACCTTACATTCAGTATGTTGCAGCAATTTTTATGTTTCTGGCAGCAACCAGTTATGTAGTCTTCTACTATATTGTGAAGGGTTATTTCAGTAAGGTCAAAAAGAATGATGAATTCTGGTTCTATATATTCTTTGTTACGGCGAGTGTGGTTTTTGTAACACTTACACTCTATTTCGGGACAGACCGGGGGTTCGAATTATCATTCAGACATGCATTTTTCCAGGTAATATCCCAGATATCGTGTACCGGTTTTGCCACTACTGATTATACAGTCTGGCCGCACCTGGGGTGGTTCTTTATGTTCCTTATCATGTTTGCAGGCGGAAGCACGGGGTCCACAACCGGAGGCATAAAGATGGCCAGGCACCTTATTTCACTTAAAAACCTCAAAAATACCTTTGTCAGGTTACAGCACCAGAATGCAGTGATTCCGATCAGACTCAATGGCAGATTGGTGCCCGATAATTTGGTTAATCTTATGACTGTCTTCATTTCCCTTTACCTGTTCATCTTCCTGATTGGAGCTGTTATTATGCAAATTTCAGGCATATCAATAGTTGAATCAGCAGGGGCAAGCGCAACCTGTATGGCTGGTATTGGACCCGGTCTGGGAGCTTCGGGGAACATGGGTAACTATGACCATTTTAATCCTGTTGCAAAGGTTACCATGATGATGCTGATGCTGATAGGTCGTCTTGAGATTTTCACAATACTTGCCTTGTTCACAAGATCTTTCTGGAAAAATTGACAGCCCTTCTAAAGCCTCTCCGGGTCAAAAAAAATAAAAATCAATAATAAAAGTTGCAAAAGGTTGGAAATTAAAGAATAGACCTTACCTTTGCGCCATAATCAAATTAATTTGTAATGAATAAAGGAATTGTCAAATTTTTCAATGAATCAAAAGGATTCGGATTCATCAAGGATGCCAACTCATCAAAAGAGTATTTTGTACATTCATCAGGTCTTAAAGACAGGATCAGGGAGAATGACGAAGTAACGTTTGATCTGCAGGAAGGAAAAAAAGGTTTAAATGCCGTTAATGTAAGACTTGCATAGTTAACAACATACAGCAATTTAATCACCTGAGTCCCGCCATTTCGGCGGGACTTTTTGTTTATACCCCATCTGTACCTCGCTTAGCTTAACTTCGCCTGCTTGCTCTCCCGCCGCCGCCAAATAGAATTCCTGCACCAATAACAAAGCCGAGGTCGTAAAAACCTCCGTTATTGTTTACAGCGTAGATAGCCACACTGTCCTTGAATAATGACACGAAGAAGCTTACGGGAGCTATAATACCGTGCCATAATCCGTTGAGAAATCCCGCAGGCTCTTCGGTAACACATTGTTTAATGTTTACCGCGTCAGCACAACCGGCAAGAAATAAAACTGCAATGAGAGCACATAAGAGTAAGCTCCATTTGATGCCTGATAATTTAACTCTTTTCATTTCGGGTTTTTGTTAGATCAGTAATTTAAATTGAGTGTTTATTTAAATATTTCATCTGCAATCTGACCGGGATGTGCTGTGATTCAGGCAAAGTCCTGATTCTGTTACTATTTGTGGTATGATGGATTCCCATCCGAGCGACATAATATGAATGCCGTTTATACCCTGTTTTCCCTTTATTCTATCTATCAGTTCAAGTGCGATCTGAAAACCCTCTACTGGTGCCTCTTCTCCGGCCTGTTTCAAACGTTGAAGGATTTTTGCCGGTATTGTAACCCCCGGAACCTTATTATGAAGGTATTCAGCTACTTTATAGCTCTTAAGAGGTGCTATCCCTATCAGGATGTAAACCTTGTCAAGAATATTTCTTCTGTCCAGGGCCTCCAGCCAGGCATCAAGCTTTTCAGGTTCAAATATCAGGTTGGTCTGCATAAACTGTGCTCCGGCATTGACTTTCTTATGATCTCTAAGGGCCTGCATATCCGGATCTGAAGCAAACGAAGAGGTGGCAGCACCAAGGAAGAGTCTCGGAGGCCGCTTCATCTTGCGCCCGTCGAGGTATATACCCTCGTCACGCATCCTTCTGAGTATCCACAACATCTGAACTGAATCTATATCAAGCATGTTCATGTTACTCGTCGGTGACGGGCCAACCTTTGCGCTGTCACCGGTAAGACAGAGGACGTTATGAATGCCAATCGCATTCAGTCCAACAGCATCAGCCTGCAGGCCCGTGCGTGTAGTGTCACGGGCAGATATCTGAAATACCGGTTCAGCCTTGTGCTCGATAGCCACCTTGCTGCAGGCGATACTTGACATTCTTGGTCTTGAAGATGAAGAATCTGTAAAGTTTATGGCTGTTACATAGGGTTTTACAAGCTCAATGTCTTTTACCAGCTTTTCAGTGTCAGCACCAAGCGGAGGAGTGACTTCGGTAGCAATGACAAATCTGCCGCTACGCAGTTCTCGCTCCAGTTCAGAGACAGGCTCATTATAAGCCGGAGCATGATATTCAGAGTCACCTTGCCACCATGCAGGCTGACGAATTGTTTTAAAGACACCGTCCCATACTCTTTCTTTCTTCTCCCTGTCTTTTGATAAGAGAGCACTGAAGAAGGTCCTTGTACCAGTTTTGCGTATAAGGCTGGCAACTTCTCCCCATGTTTCTGTACCGGCTTTATTCCAATCGAGCGGAGGAAGAACCTCGAGAAGCATCTCCTCCCTGCCCAGCTTTTCTGCCCTCCGGTATATCCGGTCCCAGATACAGTACCGTGTCTCATCGATATAACATCTCTGCTGAGGTGTTGTACCCCCGCACGGGCCATTTCTCATTCCTTTAGGACACTCCATCGGACAAATAAAAGCAGTCTCCTGCAAAAGACAGTTACCACACATGCGGCAACCGAAGAGAGGGCCCTTGATTAAAAGCTCAGTCCTGGCTGTTAATCTTTTAAATGTCCTTTCGTTACCGAAAGGATAAAATGCAGGCTGCCACCTCCTTGATGGTTTTATTGCTGACATACGTTGATCAAGGCTTATTTAATTCTTTCAAAGATATTTCATGCAATTCAAAGAAGCTACTAAAAATGAACCGGAATTGAGGCTATCCCTGTATTCACATACACTGTTTTGAAATTTTGTTTACGTTTACGGTTCAAAACTGAGGCATGAAAAGGTTCATAATTATACTGACAGCATTATTCCTTCTTTCCGGTCAGTCATACAGCAGAGAAATTGCAGACAGCGCCGAAGTATATCTTATTACATGTGCTCCGGGAAATGAAAGTTACTCAATCTATGGACACACGGCTCTGAGGGTTGTAATCAGGGAACATAATATTGATGTTGTCTATAACTGGGGCATCTTCGACTTCTCAACACCCAATTTTGTACTTCGCTTTGCGAAGGGCAGACTTGACTATATGCTCGGAGCTTACAGCTATGACAGATTTGTAAATGAGTACCGCTCAGAGGAAAGGGCAGTATGGTCTCAAAAAATAAATCTTACAGCTGCTGAGAAGGAGAGACTCTTTGTGCTCATAAATGAGAACCTGAAGCCTGAAAATATTAAGTACAGATATGATTTTTTCTTTGACAACTGTGCAACACGGGTAAGAGATATTCTTGTCGCTTCTGCAACTGATACCATAATATTTCCTGAAAAGGAAAGGAAAGATAGAGCAAGTTTCAGACAATTGATAGATCCTCACCAGAAGGTATTACCCTGGCTCGATTTCGGAGCAGACATGCTCCTCGGATTGCAGGCAGACCGGAAA
The DNA here is from genome assembly GCA_025455395.1 of Bacteroidales bacterium. GTDB lineage: Bacteria > Bacteroidota > Bacteroidia > Bacteroidales > VadinHA17 > SR-FBR-E99. The sequence goes on along the minus strand of JALOMO010000044.1, from coordinate 33,431 downwards.
GCCACAACAGCAGATGAGATGTTCCTTCCGATCTTTCTTAAAGAGAACATGAGCTCATCTCAAATAGTACATGATGGCGTCACCGAACCATTACTGGAGGAAGCTGTTATTGTTGCCGACTTCCCGGGCATATCCATGAAAGGTATACGTGTCTGGATACCGCAGTTTGTTTTATATGCGGTGCTGCTATTCGTCCTCCTTGTAACATTTGTACTCGGAATACCCTTCCTGGTGAGGTTCCTCGATATAATACTTTTCATCATCTATTCTGTTATCGCAATACTTCTGATATTCACTAATTTTTGGTCTGAGCATGATGCTCTTCATTTTAACCTGGTTCTCCTTGGAATAAATCCAATACTGCCAGTACTGCTTTTTTATATTCTGGTTCAGCGCAAAGCGGTAGCATTGAACAGAATAGCACTTACTGTTTCGTTACTTTGGATACCGGCTTCACTTATTGCCGGACAGGGCATTAATCCTGCACTTATTCCATTGGTCCTGATCATTATGGTCAGAATCTTCAGGCATTGCGAGTTTGGAAAGACGCTTTAACACTTCTTTAACAACCTTTAACACCTTTTTTCGATATCAGAAGTGATCTTTGCGAATGTTTTTTGCATTGCAGAAATTACACTTATTTATATGGAACATACTACCGATATCAGGCTTCTAAATGAAAAGATCGAGAAAGAGAGTGCATTCGTTGATCTGCTGAGACAGGAAATGAACAAGGTTATAGTGGGGCAACGTCACCTGACTGATTCCCTTCTCATCGGTCTTCTATCGAATGGACATATTCTCCTTGAGGGTGTGCCAGGCCTTGCAAAGACGCTGGCAATCAAGACGTTGGCATCTATCATTGATACCCGCTTCAGCAGGATACAATTTACCCCCGACCTGCTGCCTGCTGACCTTATTGGTACAATGATATACAGTCAGAAAAAGGAAGAGTTCGTTGTTCGCAAGGGGCCCCTTTTTGCCAACTTCATACTTGCCGACGAGATCAACCGTTCGCCGGCAAAGGTGCAGAGCGCTTTGCTCGAAGCCATGCAGGAGAGACAGATTACTATAGGTGACCACACCTATAAGCTCGATGAACCTTTCATGGTGCTGGCTACACAGAACCCAATTGAACAGGAGGGTACTTATCCTCTTCCTGAAGCCCAGATCGACCGGTTCATGCTTAAAGTGGTTATAACTTATCCCGAAAAGGAGGAGGAGCGGATGATCATACGTGAAAACCTGGCAAGTGAATTCCCCATGGCAAAAGCAATACTTAAGCCGGATGATATTCTAAGGGCTCGCAAAGTAGTCAGGGAGGTATACCTTGATGAAAAGATAGAGAACTATATACTTGACATTGTTTTTGCCACCAGAGAACCCGCCCGGTTCGGACTCGCCAAATTCTCTCCGCTGATTGCCTATGGCGCATCACCCCGTGCAGGGATAAACCTGGCAATTGCAGCCAAGGCCAATGCTTTCATCAGGAGAAGAGGATTTGTTGTGCCCGAAGACATCCGAAACCTGTGCGGTGATGTACTGAGGCACCGTATCGGCCTGACATATGAAGCCGAAGCTGAGAACATTACACAGGACCAGATCATTACAGAGATACTTAATACTGTTGAAGTACCATAACCCTGATGAGCAGATCGATACTAATAATTCTTGCCCTCTTTTCATTTATTCCATCCGGAGCACAAGACCTGATAGGGCTTAACGAACCGAGAATAAAAGTCATTATGTCGGAGGAGAATCCTTCATTGACAATAAATGACAAGATCAAGAATGAATTATACAGGTATCTTAAGTATACTTCGGGAGAAGGAGGTGAAACATGGATTATCTTCCTTGATGAAAAAGGCTATTGTAACGGAGTAAGGATAACTTACGAAAAGAGCAGCATCGATGAGAAAAGAAATGAGCTTACCAACCTTCATAAGAGTGAGGGTGTCGACAACTGGGTATACAAGTCACGTGGTAAACTTATCAATGTTGACCTGAAAGATGAGACATGGTTTTTCACTGTAACATATAAGATCTCACAGCATAGAGAAAAGAGTGGAGACGACAGAACTGCTTAAGAAGGTAAGAAAGATCGAGATAAGGTCACGAGGCCTTACGAGACAGATCTTTGCAGGGCAGTACCACAGTGCCTTTCGCGGAAGGGGTATGGCCTTCAGCGAGGTACGCGAGTACCAGTTCGGCGACGAGATACGCAGCATCGACTGGAACGTCACAGCCCGCTTCGGTCATCCGTATGTGAAGGTCTTCGAGGAAGAACGTGAGCTTACAGTCATGCTGCTTGTTGATGTCAGCCGCTCCGGCGACTTCGGCACCCTTACCGCAACCAAACGGGAGGTGATGACAGAGATTGCTGCTGTTCTTTCATATTCGGTTATTGTCAATAACGATAAGGTCGGACTTATGCTTTTCTCCGACAGGGTGGAAAAATATATCCCGCCCAAGAAGGGAAAAGCCCACATGCTCAGACTTATCAGGGAGATGCTGAGTTATGAACCCCAATCACCAGGCACCTCCCTGTCAGAACCGCTCAGGGTCCTGACGAATGTACTAAGAAAGCGCTGCACGGCATTTATTCTCTCTGATTTCATGGCTCCACCATTTGAAGAAGCTCTGCGTATTGCCTCAGGCAAACATGACATCGTGGCCCTGAATATCAGCGACCGTCGCGAAAAGGAGATACCCGATGTGGGCTTTATCCGGATAACAGACCCCGAGACCGGAAAAGAAAACTGGATAGACACATCATCTTTAAGGGTAAGAAAAGAGTATGCTCTCAGGTGGAAAAAGCATGAGGATTCGGTAAATTCTGCCTTCAGGAGCTGTGGCGTTGACGTAGCTGTAATCAGCACAGGTGAAGACTATATCAAACCATTGATCTCATTGTTTAAACACAGGTAAAGATATGAGGCGAACATATTTACTTGTGACCTTAATTTCATTATTACTCTCGGCTAAGGGGCAGGAGATCAATGTAACATCATTACCCGACACAACCTCAATTCTGATTGGTGACCAAACCGGATTCACCGTCTCAGCAACAATCCCTGCCGGGATTATTGCCTCATTAAGCTCAGCAGCCGATACTCTTGCCGGGAAGATAATTATCCTCGGGAAACCGGGAAGGGATACTATTCTGACTGAGGGAGGAGATATCATGGTGACTGACAGGTACCTCATAACCGCATTTGATTCAGGTAATTATGAAATACCTCCATTCTACGTTGAGGTCATCTCAGGAGACAGCCTGAAGAGATTCTATTCAGACTACTCATTTATTAAGGTTGAGAGGCCTGCAGTTACTCCTGCTGATACCACCGACGTGATATTTGACATTGTGCCACCGCGTGATGCACCGGTTACATTCGGAGAGATTTTGCCCTGGCTGATCATCGCCGCATTCTCAACACTATTATTTTGGTTACTTGCCAGATTCCTGCCAAGAAACCCTCTCAGAAGGTTTGTAAAACCGCAGCCGCCACGAGAGCCTGCTCATGTGATCGCACTACGTGAGCTGAACTCTCTGAAGGAGGAGGAATTATGGCAGAAAGGCGAGATCAAGCACTACTATTCGAGGCTCTCAGATATCATGCGGAGGTATATTGATAACCGCTATGGGATTATGTCTCCCGAGCTTACAACCGATGAAACTGTCAGAATGCTCCATAAAGCATCCGTGCTTAAACAGAATGAGCTGTCACTGGTGAAGGAACTGCTCTCATTGTCAGACATGGTAAAATTTGCAAAATATTTGCCGGGTGGTGAGATGCATGAGATTTCATTCAATGATGCCATGAAGTTTGTTGACATTACCCGTGAACCCGACCTGACAGCAGAGGATACATCAACCACAAAAGGAGGAGAGAATGCATAACATCGTGTTTGAAAACGGATGGTTTCTCTGGTTCGGGCTTACAGTTCCGCTCCTGCTTGCTTATTATATTTACCGGCAGGGAAAGTCACATGCAGCATACAGACTCTCGACAGCAGAGTTCTTATCTACCGGAAGCAGGACTTTCCGTCACTATTTGCGCCATATACTCTTTGGAATGAGGCTGGCTGTGATTGCACTTATCATTGTTGTAATTGCCCGGCCTCAGAGGGTTGACAGGTGGCAGAGCTCCACTACTGAAGGAATTGACATTGTCATGGCTCTTGACGTGTCGGGGAGCATGCTGGCAAGAGATTTTAGTCCCGACAGGCTGGAGGCATCGAAAAATGTCGCTACTGAATTTATCAGCAGCAGACCTTATGACCGCATTGGTCTGACAGTATTCAGCGGTGAGAGCTTCACACAGTGCCCATTGACGACAGACCATGCTGTGCTTATCAACCTGATGAGGGAAGTAAAAAGCGGAATCATTGAAGATGGTACAGCCATCGGAGTAGGCCTGGCAACATCAATTAACAGGATAAAAGATTCGGATGCCATCAGCAAGGTAATAATCCTGCTTACTGACGGCGTTAACAACAGAGGATCGATTGACCCGATGACAGCTGCAGAAATTGCAAAGACATTTGGCATCAGAGTATACACCATCGGCGTCGGCAGCATGGGTTATGCCGACTATCCGGTACAGACACCCTTTGGCATTCAGTACCAGAAGATGCAGGTGGAGATTGACGAGAAGCTGCTCGGACAGATTGCCGACCTCACCGGAGGCATGTACTTCAGGGCTACTGACAACACAAGTCTGCAAAAAGTCTACGGTGAGATAGATAAACTTGAGAAGTCGAAGATAGAGACCCGGGAGCACAGCAAACGTGAAGATGTGTTTATGCCATGGGCACTGGCCGCAGCAATAATCCTTACCTGTGAGTTGCTTCTCAGGTACCTGTTAATGAAAAACATCTCATAGAGGAGTTATGGATACCTTCAGATTTGCAAAGCCTGATATGCTTTACCTGCTCCTCCTGGTCCTGGTACTTGTTGTTCTGTGGATTCTTGGCAACAGGCGAAGGAGACTGGCCAGGGAGCGTTTTGGAGATACTGAACTCGTCGCCAGGCTCTCACCTGACTATTCTTCCATCAGACTAACACTGAAATTCATCATCAGGCTGACAGCGTTTATCTTTGCTGTACTCCTGATAGCCAGACCACAGTTCGGGTCAAGACTTGAAGAAGTAAAGCGGGAAGGTGTCGAAGTGATAATCGCTCTCGATGTCAGTAACTCAATGCTGGCTGCAGATATCTCGCCCACAAGGCTCGAAAGGGCTAAACAAGCTATTGCACAACTTGTTGACCAGTTGAGGGAAGACAGGATTGGATTAATACTCTTTGCCGGAGACGCATATACACAGATTCCTGTCACAAATGACTATCTCTCTGCAAAAATGTTTCTTGAAAATGCGGGTCCCGATGTGGTCTCAAAGCAGGGAACTGCAATTGGAACTGCAATTGACCTTGGGATGAGATCATTTTCTCCGGCGAGTGACAAAAGCAAGGCACTCATAATTATCACCGACGGTGAGAATCATGAGGATGATGCAATAACCGCAGCTCGGGCGGCAGCAGAAAAGGGAGTAGTTATTCACACAATCGGGATCGGTTCACCGTCAGGCTCACCAATTCAGCTCAATACAGGAGGAAAGACAGAATACCTGAAAGACCAGGATGGCAATACTGTCATCACCAAACTCGATGAGAAAGTACTGCAGGAGATCGCCTCATTAACCGGCGGAAGGTATGTCAGGGCAAATAACACCAGCCTGGGATTGAATGAGATATACAACGACATCGGAAGGATGAAGAAGACGGAGATCAATGCAGTGATGTACACAGAATACAATGAGCAGTTTCTGATACCTGCAGTGATAATGTTCATCCTTCTTCTTGCCGATATACTTATTATGGATCGTAAGAATCATATCCTCAGAAGACTGGGGATCGATCAAACCAATGTGAAAGGGAAGGGGAGATGAGAAAGAACAGATTTCAGAAAGTTTTCCTCGCACTGCTAGGATTGCTGCTTCTCAATCCATGCCTGAAGGCACAGGAGGAGAGGGAGTATATAAGGAAGGGCAACCGTCTTTACAAGAAGAGTGAGTTCGCAGGGAGCGAGGGTATGTATCGCCGCGCACTTACACAGGATAAGCCAGCAGTTGATGGCGGATTCAACCTGGGTGACGCATTGTATAAGCAGGGAAGGTACAATGAGGCTGCAGATGAATTCAGAAGAGCAACCTCATCAAGCAGCGATGACAAGGAGAAGCAGGCAGAGAGTCTTTATAATCTGGGCAACTCACTTTTGAAGGAACAGAAGTTTAGCGAGAGCATTGAGGCATATATTAACTCACTCATGCTCAAGCCAGAAAATATGGAAGCAAAATACAATCTTGCATATGCCCAGGATCAACTGAAGAAACAGGAGGAACAGCAACAACAGAATCAGGACCAGGACAAACAGGATAATAAGGATGACAACAAGTCAGACCAGAATAAGCCGGAGGAGCAAAAAAACGAGGATGAGAAGCAGGATCAGCAACAGCAAAACCAGCAGCAGTCAATAAGCAGGGAAGATGCACAGCGACTTCTTGATGCCCTTGCGGCGAGTGAGAAAAAAACTCAGGAAAAGGTTCAGAATGAAAAGGCTGCAAAGGCAAAAGTAAGGGTAATCAAAAATTGGTAATTTTGGCTGCGATGAAAATCCTCCTTGTGATATTAGCCTTTATCCTTGCGCCACTGACAGTTGTCTCTCAGGAGGTCACAGTTGATGTTAACGCACCTCAGAGTGCAGTGGCCGGGCAGCAATTCAGGATAGTTTATACTGTCAACTCAACAGACGGCCGATTTCAGCCACCTGCATTTGATCCATCATTCTCAGTCTCAGGACCACAGACTTCAAGCAGTCGTAATGTACAGTGGATCAACGGCGAAGTAACCTCAGTTGCAACAACAACGCTGGTCTATTATGTTATTGCTTCAATGCCTGGTAGTTATATCATACCGCCTGCCCGGTATGAATCGAAAAAAGCTACTGTAAGCTCAGCTCCGGTGGAGATAGAGATAACTGATGCGGGAACAGCTCCTTCAGGTAATGATACCCAGGCTGGGCAACCTCCGGAGAATGGGTCGGAAGTATCAATGAGGCTTACCCTGAGTACCCGTGAGGTATATATCGGTCAGCCTGTGACAGCGACACTGAAACTTTTTACCAGGATCAATCTTTCCGGAATTAATGATCTTAAATATCCGGATTTCAAAGGATTCCTGCGTGAGGATATTGAGACACCGCCACTAAGAAACCTTGAGGCAGAGGTTATTGACGGTGTTCAGTATGGCACAGGTGTGCTGCAGCGCTTTGTTCTCTACCCGCAGATTGCCGGTGAGCTCAGGATCGATCCGGTCGGGATTACCGCCCTGGTACAGCAACGAACCACCGGAGGAGACCCTTTTTTCAATGACCCCTTCTTTGACAATTTTTTCTCAAACGTTACTACGGTACCAAGAAGCGTCTCCACTCAACCTGCAGTCATCAGGGTAAAACCACTGCCCATGCCGCAACCGTCTGATTTTCATGGTGCCGTGGGAGCATTCGAAATCGTCTCCGACCTTTCAAAGACAGACATAACAGTAAATGATGCCCTTACTTATTCTGTCACCCTGAAAGGCAAAGGAAATCTGAACCTGGCTGGTGCCCCTGTAATTAATTTCCCGCAGGGGATTGAGAAATATGACCCCAAGGTGACTGTAAAAAGTTCTGGCACTACGACAGGATCAAAAGTGTTTGAATATCTTCTTATACCAAGAAACACCGGGACATTTGATCTGCCACCGGTTTCATATACTGTTTTTGATCCGGAACTGGAGAAATACATAACCCTCCGGACACCAGGCTATTCAATAGAAGTTACCGGTAATGAAGGTGTGACAGAGGAGGCGGCACAGCCAGCATATATACCCGGAGAAGAAGTTAAATACCTGGGACAGGATATAAGATTTATAAGAACCGGTGACAGCAGGCTCAGAGTCATGCCTGAGACACTCGTTGAAAAGAGTTACTACTGGCTATTATTTGCAATGGCTCTTCTTCTTGCAGCATCGCTGATGCTGCTCAGACGCGAACAAATCCGTCGCAATGCTGACATAACAGGCATCCGTAACCGGAGAGCAGCAAGAAACGCAAAAAAGAGGCTTGCCAAGGCGTATGACCTACTAAAAAGCAGCAGGCCTGAGCTTGTCATGGCTGAGCTTTCCGCAGCCCTATGGGGTTATCTCGGAGATAAGCTCTCAATCCCAAGGGCAGATCTCACGCGGGAAAAATGCTATGCAGCCCTCAGAGCCAGAAATACAGGCGAGGATCTCATTACCGAGCTTGACCTCATTCTTTCAGCCTCTGAATACTCGCGCTACTCGCCGACTTCGCAGGGTGACAGTCCTGCCGAGCTGCACAGAAGAACGGCAGACCTTATTGAAAAACTTGATGCTCTGCTTAATTAAAACTGTACGGAAAAATGAAGAGGTCAATTGCAATCCATCTGCTGCTGATAATTATTGCCTTACAGGTTTCATCACAGACATCTGAAGAGAGCTACAGGCATGCTGCTGAACTCTATGAGTCATCCGATTTTTCAGGAGCTGCTGCCATTTACAAACGACTCTATGATGAGGGTTACAGGAGCGAAGAGCTGCTCTACAACGCCGGTAATGCCTTCTTCAAAGCAGGTGATAATGCATCTGCCATTCTCTTTTACGAAAGGGCCCGGCTGATCTCTCCTGCTGACGAGGATATAAATTACAATCTGCAGGTAGCGCGCAGCAGGGTGACAGATAAATTTGAGACCCTGCCCGAACTCTTCTTTGTCAGATGGTTTGATTTCTTTTCACTCCTGGCATCCACAAACACATGGGCTTTGGTATCACTGGTCCTGTTTATCATATCTCTTCTTTTCATACTTATTTTTCTTACCAGATCCGCATCACGTGGAAGGCTTATTCCATTCTGGATGACTCTGGTTACTATTATATTATCACTGGTAACACTTTCACTTGCCATAAGGAATAATTCACTTGTTAATCATAACCGCAAAGCTGTGGTAACCTGCAGTATTGTGACTGGCAGGAGTGCCCCGGGTGACAGCGGAAACGAGCTTTTTGTCATACATTCCGGTACCACTGTCACTGTAGAAGAGAAACTTGGTGCTTACAGCGAGGTACGTTTGCCAGACGGCAATAAGGGTTGGGTGAAAGAGGAATGCATCGAAAAAATATAACCTGTTGCAACTATTTTATTATCTTTTCGGTCAGATAAGAGTAACAGATATCTGACTATGAAGAAGCTACTCCTTTTCCTTTTTTTCGTGTTGGCGGTTGTTTCATGCAGGAAAACCGAAATTGAACCGGAAGGTCCCACAGATGTCCGAGTCTATAATAATACAGAGCAGGTGTTTGAGAATGTGATTGTTAACACCTCGGGCGGAGAGTTCAATTTTGGCACTGTTGCATCTCATGCCTACTCGGCATACCACAGGTATGACAAGGCATTCCCGAAAGCAGACATCTCTCTTACAATCGGAGGTATTACATACAGAACACCTCAGCAGGACTATACCTATATGCAATATATGGGCCGAATGAAGATTTCATACAAGATATTCATCAGTAACCAGACCCTTAAGGAACTCGATACTGACGTGGTTCCAGAGGGTGATTTGTAACCTGCTATCTGATTGTGAAGGAGTTTATTACCGCATGTCCGCGCAACTGTTACAGTACCTGTTCATTCAGGGTATTTACCGAAGATGGAAAGGTAAAAAGGATATTGCCATATCGTGGCAACCTGGCGACTCCGGAGGGCCCGTGTATCAAAGGCCTTTCCTATCTCGAGCGCGAGTTCTCTCCATTAAGAATACTTTATCCTCACAAACGAACTGAAGCGGGTACCTTCACCCGGATATCCTGGGATGAAGCTTACTCAACAATCTCTGAAAGGCTGCTTCATGCAAGGTCAAAGCATGGTCCGCATTCAGTGCTCTTCTATAAGGGAAGCGGGTATTCAGGATTGAGTAATGATATATCGACGCTTTTCTGGAAGAGTTTCGGCGGAGCAACCACAACCTATGGCAACCTCTGCTGGCCTGCAGGGCTGGAGGCTGTCAGACTGACCCTGGGAGAGGTAAAGCATAATGTCCCGTGGGACCTCGCAAATGCACAGCTTATAATAATGTGGGGAAAGAACCCTGCCGAGACAAATGTCCAGGAGATGATCCACATTGATGAAGCCAAAAAGAACGGAGCAAAACTTGTAGTAATTGACCCGAGAAGAACACCAACGGCTGACAAGGCTGACATCCTTATTCGTCCTATCCCCGGAACCGATTCTGCACTGGCCCTGGCAATTGCCAAAGTGATAATTGAAAAGGGTCTTGTCCATAATGAGTTTGTTGTCAAATATGTCAGCGGATTTGAGAGATTTGCTGCATCACTTGATATTACTCCTGAGAAGGCAGAGAAGATAACAGGTATCCCTGCCGAAAATATCGTGCAACTGGCCCTGATGATAGGCCAGAGCAGGGCTGTAACCATTGTGGCCGGTTTCGGACTTCAGCGATATACAAACGGGGGTCAGACCATCCGATCAATACTGTCGATACCGGTAATTACCGGTAAGATTGGGCGTGCAGGATGCGGATTCAATTTTGCCAACCTGCAGGGATATATCTTTGACAATCTTAAGGAACCTCTGAGCTATTATCCTGATCATGAACGTGATAAGCCTTTCCGCAGGGCGATATCCATGGCGAGGTTCGGCAATGACTTCTTTTCCCTGAAAGAGCCGGGAATAGAGTTCGCATGGATTGAACGCGGAAACCCGGTAACACAGCTTCCCGGAAGCATAGAAGTAACCTGCAAAAGGACTTTTCGAACAGGCAGATATTGTCAGCTCATACTGGCACCCATACGTTCAGTATAAACCTGCTGTAATTGAACCTCCGGGTGAGGTTAAGCCTGAAAGTGAGATATATTATGAGCTTGCCCGCAGAATGAAACTGGAAGATGCTATAACTTCTCCGGGAGCATATGACAGCTGGCTATTGGAGAGGATAAGCGGCACCACTGGGTTTTCACGTGAAGAGCTCTTCATGGCTCCTCTTATTCCTGATCAGGCGGAGCAGACGGCATACCGTGAAATGATATTCGACACACCTTCCGGAAAGATTGAGCTTTATTCGGAAACTGCTGAGAAGCTATGGGGAGTGAATCCATTACCCTCTTACAATCCTCCCGACGACTTTGGTCAATCATACCTGCCTTTCAGGCTGATGACGCCCAATATCGCCTCAAGGATACACTCACAGTTCGGCAACCTTGAGGTTATCAAAGGTGTCATCGAACCGCCGGCATGGGAAATGTCTCAGTCAGATGCGCACAGGCTGGGCATCAGAAGCGGAGACCGGATAAGAGTTTATAACAACAACGGGGAGGTAACGGGCAGGGTAAGAGTCTCAACAAGGATAAAGAAGGGAAGCATCGTGTTTCCTAACGGAATCTGGCTTGATGAAGGGGGAGGGGTAAATGACCTCATAACCGCGGCTGAAACAGACATGGGGCATGGTGCAGCCTTTCATAACTCAAGGGTGGGGGTAGAAAAAGCATGAGAAGAGGATTTGAATTTGATGCAGCACTGTGTGTCCATTGCAACGCCTGCAACGCAGCCTGTACCCTAGAGAATGGCCTACAGCCCGGGACAAGGACCGTCTTCAGCTGGAACAATGAAGCAATTACACCCTTCAGCGTGGTCAATCTCTCTCTGGCATGTAATCACTGTGAGAAACCTGAATGTCTTGAAGGATGCCCTGTAAATGCATATTCAAGAGACATTTCCGGGGTGATCCTCTATGATAATGAGAAATGCATGGGATGCCGCTATTGCACCTGGAGGTGTCCCTATGATGCACCCAGGATCAATGAAACAAAAGGCTACATTGAAAAGTGTCAGTATTGCTTCAAGAGAGTCTCAGAAGGTGTGGAAACGGCTTGTGTATCAGCATGCCCTACCGGAGCACTCAGGATGGTGACACTCGATGATTTTCCCACAGCAGGAGTGACATGGTTCCCTGAGACAGGAATGGGTCCATCAGTGGTGCTTAAGGGCATCAGCGATAACAGCAGCCCTGTGATAATACCTGCTGAAGAGGATGAGGAGGTACTGCTGACGGCTGTTACCGGGAAAAGTGTCCTGAAAGAGTGGAGCCTGATCCTCTTTTCCCTGCTGGTCATATCAGCCTCTTCGCTGTTAATAGCTTCTGCGCTTAAATCAGATGTGCCGGGTGGTGTCATGCCAGCCTTGCTTTTGGCCGGCGCCATTATAGCCTCTTTTGCCCACCTCCGACTTCCGTTAAGAGCATGGAGGTCAACCTTCAACATCTTCTCATCACCCCTCAGCCGCGAGATAGCACTAGTGACACTGTTGTCATTAATGGCCTTTGCTGACTGGTTCAAGCCCGGGATAATCCACCCGGTTCTGATGGCATCCGTGTCATTACTAACCCTCATCTCGGTTGACATGGTCTATTTTGCGGCCGACCGTTCATACAAACTCAAGCTCCATACCGGGCAGGCATTCTTTTCAGCAATTTATATTACCTCATGGTTTATTGTTCCCAATACACTTTTTCTTCTCTTCTCATTACTGTCAGCACTGTCTGTGGTGATGAGATACAGATCATCTGATAAAGAACCATTGATCCGTTTTCTCTATTATTACAGGGCACTTTCCATTCCACTTATATTTATGCTTTTATATCCTGAAAGCCAGTTAACTGGTATTGTTGCAGCTATACTCTTTTTTACGGGGATTGCTGCCGACAGAGTTCTTTTTTACGATGATTTTAAACCACTTAATATCAAGGAAACCATACAGGAAGATTTCAACGACTTATATGAAAAAGAGAGAAATAAACAGCGCCAGGACGCCGGTATATCGTGATGCTGGCTTTGAGCTTCCGTCAGCAGGTACAACATCTGATGCCTTTGCCTCCGAGATTGATCACGAGAGAGAGCCCGAGCTTTATATTTATTCGCGTTACCGTAACCCTACAGTAGTCTCGGCCGAGGAGGCTGTCATGGCTACGGAAGGTTCGGCATGGGCCCTCCTTGCTCAGTCCGGGATGTCTGCAATAGATATAGCCTTGTCAATCTTCCAGGAGGCTGGAAAAAAGAGCAGATGGTTGTTCTTCTCGGAGATATACGGAGGTACTCTGTCTTATATCAGCAGTGTTCTCGAAAAGAGAAGGGGCCTTAATATTGACTTCTTCAGGCCTTCAGGCAACAACTATGATTATGACCTTCTTGAGAGGACGCTGGCTGGAACACGTCCTGAGATACTATACTTCGAGACCATCTCCAATCCGCTGCTGATGGTGGCAGAGGCGAGGAGGATCATAGCCCTTGCAAAGCGTTACGGAGCTTATGTGCTGGTTGACAATACATTTGCCACTCCTCTGTTGTGGAAACCTCTTGATGACGGTGCTGACATTGTCATTCACAGCGCAACAAAATATCTCTCCGGTCACGGTAATCTTACGGCCGGTGTCATCTGCGGTAACGACACTGCACTGATGAAGAGCGCAATTGAATATCGTAAGTTTGTTGGTCATATGCTCTCTCCTGACGACGCATACAGGCTTCAGACCCAGTTGGCTTCGTTCGCTCTGCGATTCACACGACAGTGTCATAATGCTTCCGGTGTAGCGTCACTGCTCAGCTCTTCATCTGAAGTCAGCAGTGTGCTCTATCCCGGTCTTTCTACACACCCTACTCACGCGGCGGCAAGTGAGCTGACAGGTGGCAAAGGCTATGGCGCAATGGTCACCTTTGACCTGAAGGGCGATAATGCTGAAGAGAAGAGGGCCAGGCGTGACAGGTTCATTGCTGCGGTATATCCTGAGATTAGGCTTATCCCGACACTGGGCGATTCTCATACCATACTGATGCCGGTGGAGGCTGTATGGGGAGCCAAATACCCTGAACCGGGGATGATAAGGATGTCAATTGGCTTTGAACAGTGGGAGGAAATTGAAAGAGTGATCATGAGAGGCCTTCATTCATGATTACCAGGCAACAGGGGCCATTCCTTTTGACCTGAGCCAGTCATTGCATATGCTGAAGTGCGAGCATCCGAAGAAGCCTCTGCTGGCCGACAGGGGAGAGGGATGCACTGTCTTGAGTACCAGGTGGCGTGATGTGTCAATTGAAGCTCCCTTGCGGAGGGCATAGTTGCCCCAGAGCATGAACACTATCCCTTCGCTGTCACGGTTCAGGGCATTTATTGCAGCATCGGTGAATTTTTCCCAGCCTCTGTTCTGATGAGACAGGGCTTCGTGTGCCCTGACTGTAAGAATCGCATTCAGAAGCAGAACCCCCTGCCTTGCCCAGCGCTCGAGATTTCCCGACCGGGGTATTGCAATACCAAGATCCCGGTTTAGTTCCTTGAATATATTCACAAGACTGGGAGGAAACTCTGTCCCCTCAGTCACAGAGAAACACAACCCGTGAGCCTGACCGACATTATGGTAAGGATCCTGGCCAATAATTACAACCCTTGTCTTATCAAAGGGACAGAGATCAAACGCATTGAATATCATTTTCCCGGGAGGGAAGACCTGATGCGTACGGTATTCCTCCCTGACAAATTTCGTCAGCGACAAGAAATATTCCTTTTCAAACTCTTCAGAAAGCTTATTCTTCCAGCTCTCTTCGATTTTTACGTCCATATCAGATAAAACCGTAACTGGTAAAAATAGTCAGAAATCAAGCCTTTGACAAATATATGATTACTCACCTTAATATCATTGAGGTGGTATCAATAGAAAGCTGTGGTATTTCAGCCCTATTTTGTGAAGGTGAAATAAATGGCCCCAAGGATGCACATAAATGCCAACAGGTGATTCAGTCTGAACTGTTCGGTGCGGAAAACAATCAGGGCAAAGAGTATAAAGACCGAAATTGAGATCACCTCCTGGATCAGCTTAAGCTCAATGAGCGAAAAAGGGCCACCTGTGCCCCTGTAGCCTAATCTGTTGGCCGGGACCTGAAAGAAATACTCAAAAAGAGCAATTCCCCAGCTTATGAGTACAATGGCTGTAAGTCCCAGAGCCTCGTATTTGGAAACATTCTTGTACTTCAGATGTCCGTACCAGGCTACAGTCATGAAAGAATTGGAAAATATGAGGAGAACTATTGTCCAGACACCCTTCATAATTCTTTCCTGTAAACAAGTTTGGCATCACCCGGGCCATAAAAATCACGTAATGTAGCCTCAAGTTCATAGCCATTCCTCAGATAGAATCCTCTTGTCGGTTCATATAGCGGACGTCCGGATGTCTCGATCCATACAATTTTACCACCAAGAGATTTTATCCTCTCCTCTGCATTCTTAAGGATCAGAGAACCGTAACGCTTTTGCCTGTGCTCCTCCATAATAGCAATCCAGTACAGGTCGTAAGAATGAACAGAGGATGGGTTGAGGCCGAAATTGGCAAAGCCAATTACTTTTCCCTCTTCAATAAGACGTATCCAGTAATAACCGCTCTTCTCCTGTCCTTTTTCGATTGTCTCATCTGCAAGCGAGAGAGCCACTTCAACCTCAAAATCATAAAAATATCCTGAAGATTTCAGTATTGCCTCAAGAACGGGACGGTCATCAGCGGTAATCTCGAATGAAATTTCGGCCATTGTTCTATTTATTAAGATCATTGATGATACGGTTTATAATCTCCGCATGAGTATAGCCTGCATGTAACCCGGCCGAGATAAAACCACTGTCAGGTGATATGCATGGATTGGCATTTGCTTCCAGGACAAAAACATTCTCATCGTCATCCACCCGCATATCGACACGGGCATATCCTTTCAGCCCGAATGTATGCCAGCATCCCAGCACAGCAGCAGTGATATTATTCATCAATTTCTCACTGAGGTCTCCTGGAAAGTTTCGCCTGCTGTTCTCATACTGGAAGGTCCCCTCCACCCATTTCGCATTATAACTGACAATACGCGGCAGGTGACCAGGGTAATCGTGAAAAAGCATCTCGGCAGGGGGGAGTATCTCAGGCCCGGAAGGACCTGACATAACGCTTACGTTAAATTCTCTGCCGTCAATGAACTCTTCTATAAACCAGTGACTGTCATTCTTTTCCCTTACTATCTCAGGAACGGTACCGTCAAAGATGAAAACGGATTCTTCTGTAATCCCAAGTGAGCCATCCTCCCAAACCGGCTTAAGTATATATTTCTTTCCCGGTGTAAGTTTGTCAGCCTCAGAAACTTTGTATCCGCCTGCAACAGGGATGCCACCCGATTTCATCATTCTTCTGGCAAGCACCTTGCTTCCGGTGATGAAAGTTGCCTCAAGCGGACATCCAGTATATGGAATATGATTCATGTTGAGCAGTGCCGGGATAAAATAAAGTATCTCGGCTTTCTTTCCAACTGATTCAACAAGATTGAATATAAATTCATATTTACCGCTTTCAAGACAGGATATCTCATGAAAGAAATTATCAGTGATACCCTGGCGAGATACCTCATAACCCAGCTTCTGCAGGGTATCTCCAATAAAATTCACCTGGTCGAGCACGTCAAGCTCATCAGGCAGGGCGTCAGGCGACGGCTCGTTATATATGATAAGGCACTTTTTCATTCTTATTTTAATCCATAACGTCTTTTAGCCGAGTTCATTATCATTTCAAGCAGTGAATCGAATCCGACGCCATTCATTCGTGACAGGATGGGAAGATCAGAGTGTACCGGGTTCAGACCCGCCAGCGGGTTGGCCTCGATAAAACAAATTTTTCCCTTTCTGTCAGCTCTCAGATCTACCCGGCCGGCGTCAACAGCACTGAGTGCACGCCAGGCTGCAAGTGCGACAGCGTTGCATTCATCCCTGTAACTCTCATCAATTGTCCGGTATTGAACAATGTCCTGGTAATTCTCCTTCACTTCTACAGAATAGGGCAGGTTATCCTTGCATATTACTTCCATTCCACCGACAACACTCGCATCTGCTCCGCTGCCTGTAATACCAACGGTAAACTCCCTTCCCGGAAGATATTCTTCAACCAGAACAGGTTGCTTAAACCTTTCAAGAAGCTCAGTCGTCAGTACTGCAAGAGAAGAAGCGTCTCTGACTATACTTCTCTCAGTAATACCTTTGCCGGTACCTTCCGCAACAGGTTTTACAAAGAGCGGGTATGTAAGTGATGATGCGTTGTGAATGTCATCAGCTGATGAGATAAGTATTCCGGGGCTCACAGGTACTCCGGCTGCTTCAGCCACAAGCCTGGCATAGTACTTATTAAGGGATATACCCATAACGACCGGTCCGCTGAACACGTAGGGAATCCTGTACTGGTCAAGCAAAGCAGGAACAACAGACTCACGTCCGTCACCATATAGACCTTCCGTAATGTTGAATACCATATCCCATCTGAGACCTGCAGCAAGCTTAATTACAAGCTCAAAGATGTTGCCAATGCGCTCAGTCTGGTATCCCAGCCTGGCAAGCACCTCTTCGAGGGCAACCACAGTCTCTTCTTTGTCAAACTCAGCCGTCTCCTCCATGGTATAACCGCGCTCGAGGTACCACGAGCGAAGGTCATACGTAAGCCCGATTGTCATACCTTAATTACTTTTTATTGGGGTATGTGTATTGCCGCCTCTTATAGTTTCTGAGAACCCATTTTTCAGGCCCGCTTTCAACCACATAATTAGGAAGCACGGGAATTTTACCGCCTCCGCCGGGGGCGTCAACGACAAATTGTGGTACAGCATAACCGCTTGTATGTCCTCTCAGGTTTTCAATTATCTCAATGCCCTTCTCAATCGAAGTTCTGAAATGGCTTGAACCAGGTATAAGGTCGCACTGATATAGATAATAAGGTCTGACCCTGATCTTAAGAAGCTGCTGCATGAGGCTCTTCATCACCACCGGATCATCATTGATACCGCTGAGAAGCACAGTCTGGCTGCCAAGTGGCATTCCGCCATCGGCAAGCATTTCGCAGGCCTTTGCCGTCTCAGGCGTGATCTCGTCAGGATGTGTGAAATGAAGACTCATGAAGAGTGGATGATATTTACGGAGCATGGCCACCAGCTGCGGCGTTATGCGCTGAGGCAGTACCACCGGAACTTTTGTCCCGATCCTGAGAATCTCGATATGTTTTATAGCCCTCAGACTCGAGAGCAGGTACTCAAGCTTATCATCATTCATCGTCAGGGGGTCACCACCGCTGATAATTACGTCACGCACCTCAGTGTGTTCTGAGAGGTACTTGAAGGCTCTTTCCCACTCACCCTTGGTGAGATGTCCGAGCTTGCCAACTGAATGTGACCTGGTGCAATACCTGCAATACGATGAGCAAAACTGTGTCACAGTGAACAGCGCCCTGTCAGGATAACGGTGAACAATACCAGGTACAGGACTGCTTCCCATCTCATCGAGCGGGTCAGCCTTCTCAGCATCAGTGATTGTCAGTTCGCTTAATGACGGAATCATTGTCCGGCGCAAAGCACTCTCAGGTGCTGCATCGTAGATGAGTGAGAGATAGTACGGAGTGACCCTGAGGGGCAACCTGTTCTTCAGACTGTTGAGGGCGTGTGTCTCATCTTCTGTCAGTTTCATGACACGAGATAACGCCTCAGCTGAAGTAAAGGAGTTACGTAACTGCCATCTCCAGTCATTCCATGAATCAACATTTGTTAGGGGGAAGTAGCGGCGTATGAATTCCGAACTCCGGTTGCTAACTAAACGATCGTGGGATCCGATCTGCGGGAAGATCATGGTACCCGCGCCAGGCTCCTCTTCCGAGGAGCAGCCCATGAGGCGGTTCTCAACATGAGCAACCGTAGCCTCTTTCCTGTTAGCGTTCATACTTCGGTAAATGAAAATTACCTTTTTTCTGGTTTTTAATTACTGATATTGGTTATTAATAAATGTTATAAAATTTTCGTCTAAGATAAATAATGATATATCTGATGTATTCCTCCGGAGCAAAAGATATTAACACATGCAAGTCATATATTAATATCTGATTATCAATAATATGCTTCATCTCAAACTGAGTTATTCACCGGTCAGTGAATGAGCATAAAATTGATGCCCCGATATTGAGGCGCAAACTTAAATCAAAATTTGATATTTGGATACCTCAGGGAAAGAATTTTCAGATTTTTTTCAATCATCTGATCCCTCTGAGCAGCACACAGTTGAGTACGTCCGGCATCCTCGGGAGTATTCAATACATAATCAATCAGTTTTTCCATCGTTGTAGTAGCCACGTGCATTCTAGTATCTGAGGAAGCGTAATAGACAAATAGTGTGCCATCGTCATCGGCAATCCAGCCGTTGCTGAAGACTACATTTGATACATCACCGACACGCTCTTCATCAAGGGGTTCAATGAAATGTCCTGAAGGTCTTCTGATAACTCTCCATGGCTCATCCAGAGCAGTAAGAAAAAGGTAAAGGGTGTATCTCAGTCCTGCCGCTGTCCGCCTCACCCCGTGAGCAAGATGGATCCAGCCGTGTTCTGTTTTGATAGGAGAGGGCCCCTGTCCGTTCTTGACCTCCTTGACGGTATGGTATTTCCTTGAGTCTACAAGTATCTCCTCACCCAGCACGGCATGTTCCATACTATCGCAGAAACCGGCACTGATGCCGCTGTCACCGGTCTCAATGAATCCAGATTGAGGTCTTGTATATATCATGTACCTGCCCCTGACAAACTCGGGGTGAAGAACACAGTTTCTCTGCTGTGCTGCCGTTGAAACAAGGTCATCAAGTCTTTCCCACCTGTCAAGGTCCCTGGTTCGTGCAATACCGCAGCTTGCCAGTGCGGCTGATGAATCATCAGGTTTGCTCAGGTCTTTGCGCTCTGCACAGAAAAGACCATAGATCCATCCATCCTCATGCTGCGTCAGCCTTATGTCATAGACGTTCATCTCAGGATCATCAGTAACCGGCATCACTATAGGATGATCACGAAACCTCCATTCATCAATTCCGTTCGGGCTCTCGGCCACAGCAAAGAATGACTTGACATCGAATCCTTCCGTCCTTACTGCCAGGCAGTATTTGCCGTTAAGCTTAATTGCCCCCGCGTTAAATGTTGTGTTGATGCCCAGCCGTGTCATCAGGTGCGGATTAGTGTTGTAGTCAAGGTCATACCTCCAGAAGACAGGAGTATGATCACGTGTCAGAACCGGGAAAAGATATCTGTCAAATATTCCATTACCTGAATCCTTTTTCGGATTCTTCCTTCCTGAAAGCCTGGAATGCTCTTCAAATAATAGCTCAACTGCAGTATCGAAATCTTCTCTTTTCATCTGGTCTTTGACTTAATTTTCACGCAAATATAACAGGTTATGAAACTGTAATTACACTTATACGTGTTTGACAATAAATTGTTCTAATTTTCATAAATTGCCCTCCAAACAAACTAAAGTCAAATCATGAAAAATAGTTGCTCAATCCTTCTGTCTCTCCTGTTTGCTATTCTCACATCATGTGGCAGCCCATCAGAAGAAAAGGATTTCATGGTTGTGGGATACGTGGCCGGTTTCAGAGGATTCGACGTATCAAAAATAGATGCTGCACGGCTTACACATGTTAATTATGCATTTGCCAATATTATAAACGGAAGGGTAATGTTCGACACAACAAGGATAGATGATACCGAGATGAACATTGACGATATCAGGAAACTCAACTCGCTTAAGGAAGTTAATCCTTACCTGAAGGTTCTTGTATCAGTGGGTGGATGGGGATGGTCAGGTAATTTTTCCGATGCTGCTCTCACTGACTCCTCCCGTAATCGCTTTGCAGAAAGCACTGTTGATTTCATTATTTCTACCGGGGTTGACGGGGTTGACCTTGACTGGGAGTATCCCAACCAGGCAGGGGCAGGTAACATACACAGACCTGAAGATATTGACAACTTCACACTTCTGCTGAAAGCTGTCAGAGAACATATTGATTCTCTTGCCTGGAAACAGGGAAGGAAAGAACCTTATCTGCTGACAATTGCAACAGGAGGCGACTCGGCATACATAGCTAATACAAGACTCGGAGAAGCCTCGCAATATCTTGATTTTATAAATATTATGAGTTACGACCTGCACAACGGACTGACCTCACAGACAGGTCATCACTCAAACCTTCTCTTGTCTGAATGGGATTCACCACACGGCGATGCAACTGAGAGAAGCGTCCGGATGCATCTCGAAGCAGGTGTCAGCCCTTCAAAACTCAATATCGGTGTTCCATTCTATGGACGTATCTGGCGTGGCACGGAACCTGTCAATAACGGGCTTTACCGTGAAGCAAGGACTACAGGCCAATCTATTTCTAATGCGGATATAATTAAGATCATAGCTGATACAGCTTTCGTCAGAATATATGATTCATCTGCATGTTCTCCTTTTCTATGGAATGAAAGAGATTCTGTTTTTATTTCTTATGACGATGATATCTCTCTCGCTGAGAAGATGAAGTGGGTCAAAGCCAATGGCCTGGCCGGAGTGATGTTCTGGGAATATGCTGAAGACCCGGAGGGTAAACTGCTTAACATCATTGTCAGCGGGTTAAGAAGTGAAAAGAGCGATTAGTGTCGACAATAAAGACAAATAGCATCAGGGAGTTTTTCCGGGATCTTCTGGCATCAATAAAGGGAAGTGATCAGGACTTTACCGAGATACCACTCCGGAGGGCAATTATGCTCCTCTCGGTTCCTATGGTCCTTGAGATGCTTATGGAATCGGTGTTTGCCGTGGTTGACATCTTTTTCGTCTCTCGTCTGGGAGCTGAGGCGGTTGCAACGGTTGGCCTCACCGAATCAGTAGTAACCATCATTTATGCAATTGGCATGGGGCTTGCCACTGCCACCACCTCGCTGGTCTCAAGAAGGATTGGTGAGAAGGACCCGGAGCAGGCATCACGCACAGCTTTTCAGGCAATCGTAGCAGGGATACTTGTTTCAGCACCGTTGGCCATTGCGGGGTCACTTTTTGCAGGTGAGATACTCTCACTGATGGGTGCCTCACCGGCAATGGCACGCGACCTATCAGGATATACTTCCATAATGCTCGGCTCAAACACCGTCATTATGCTCCTTTTTATCATCAACAGTGTATTCAGAAGCTCAGGTGATGCCGCCACAGCAATGAAAGTACTCTGGCTGGGAAATATACTCAATATCATTCTTGATCCCTGCCTCATCTTCGGGTGGGGGCCTTTCCCGGAATTGGGAATAAAAGGTGCTGCTGTCGCAACAGCAACAGGCAGAGGTGTCGCCGTAGTATGGCAGTTCATAATACTCTTCCGCGGACATAAGAGAGTTAAGCTCCGTTTACGACATATCGTTCCTGACCCTGTAATCATTGCCAAGCTTTTCAGGCTTTCACTTGGAGGCATTGGACAGAATCTCATCGGCACCACCAGCTGGATATTCATGATGAGAATTGTCTCTGAGTTCGGAAGCGCTGCTGTTGCCGGCTATACTATTGCCATCCGTGTTGTGATCTTTGCCCTTCTTCCCTCATCAGGGATAAGCAATGCTTCATCAACCCTTGTGGGTCAGAACCTTGGGGCCGGTAAGCCTGAGAGAGCCGAAAAAGCTGCATGGAATGTAGGCTGGGTAAACTCTGTACTGATGGGGCTAATTGGTCTTATACTGGTTCTCTGGCCCGAACCCTTCATCAGGTTCTTTATTGATGATCAGGCCGTCATCTCTGAAGGCATACCTGCACTCCGTATTATAAGCGCCGGCTTCATCTCCTATGCTCTCGGGATGGTATTGATAGGCGCTATTAACGGAGCAGGCGATACCTTCACGCCCACAAAAATATTCCTATTCGTGTTCTGGATGGTTGAGATACCTCTCGCATGGCTTCTGGCATTACCGCTTGGTCTGGATCAGCTCGGTGTATACTATGCGATTGTCTTCAGCGAGACGCTGCTTACTTTTACAGCATGGCTGGTATTCAGAAGGGGAAAATGGAAGCTCAGAAAAGTCTGACCGGCGTCAGATAAAGAAAAGGGCAATGCCCGCAACGCTTATTACTGCACCAATTACTTCCGCTACAGTAATTTTCTCTTTGTTGAGCCATACTGACGGGGCTATAATCAAAATCGGTACAATAGACATAATGGTTGATGCAATGCCGGCTTCCGTGTGCCTGACAGAGAGCAGTGAGAAGGATATACCCAGAAAAGGACCGAAAAATGCTCCAAGCGTCAGAGCTTTCATCGCCGGAGTGTTACTGAGTGATTCCCCGACCTGGCGCCAGCGCCGCAACAGGGTGATAATAATTGAATAACCTGCCACTCCGGCTATAACCCTTATATGTGTCGATGCAAACGGATCATAACCTTCCATACCATACTTGCTTAGTACCAGCCCCAGGGCCTGTCCGAATGCACCTATAAATGCAAACACAACACCTGCAGGAGCAATCTTTATGGAGAGTCTCTCACCTTTCACCGGCCTGTTGAATATCGCCATTATGATACCTGAGATGACCACAACCATACCTGTCAGCTGTATCAGCTCGAGTGACTCCCCAAGAATTATATACCCGAAAAATGCTGCCAGGGGAGGTACAAGTGTCATGACAAGCATCGCAAACCTGGAACCAATAAGTGCGTAGGATTTGAAAAGGAAATAGTCGCCAAGTACAAGGCCAATTATTCCGGAGAGAGCCAGCCAAATCCAGTTGTGACGGGTGGCATCGACAGGAAGAAAGTGCCCGCGGCTGAAAATAGTGAAAAGACCGATGAAGAGAAAAGCAAGCACCAGCCTCATGATGTTGACTGTCAGTGAGCCTATCTTGCGGCTTGCAGATTCAAAAGCCAGCGCTGTGACAGTCCAGAATAATGCCACTGCCAAAGCGGCAAATTCTCCCAGGTGACTGGTTACATATTCCATCCGGTTAAAAATATCAGGGCACAAAAATAGCAAAGAGAATGACTGGGATGTATATTATCAGGTTAATTATTCCTAATTTTGGACGAACCTTAAAACTAAACACAATGGACGCAAAAATGAAAGCCATCGTATCACATCTCTTCGGAATCGGATGGCTGATAGCACTGATAGTAAACATGAATAACAAAGAGGAATATGCAAGTTACTATATCAGGCAGAATCTCGGGATAATCATTTTCGGGATAGGCCTTGGCTTCCTAAATATAATTCCCATTCTTGGTCAGATAATATGGGCAGTGGGAAGCATTGTCCTTTTTGTCTTCTGGCTGCTGAGTCTGATATGGTCAATTCAGGGCGAAATGAAACCTGTTCCATGGATTGGTGAACAGTTTCAGTCATGGTTTAAGGCATTCTAAGCACAACCAGATTGACCAAAAAGTCGATTATTTCTGCTAAAATTTTAAATCCAGGGTTTGACCAGCTTCAGACAGATTCTTGATAATTTCGCACCGATCGGGCTTGATGAGATGACAAGCGTCAGACTTATGACGCGGATCGATACTAAATATCTCTTTCCGGTAAGCAGGATGTCTGAACTGCTTTCGAGCATCAGCAGCAACTATCAGGTACTCGAAATTGATGGAGAACGGGAGTACAATTATAAGACAGTCTATTTTGATACACCCTCGCTGCTTTTCTATAACCAGCATGTCACCGGCAAACTGACAAGGTATAAGGTAAGGATGAGGACTTACGAAACCAACGGACTGACATTCCTTGAGGTTAAGGAGAAATCTAACAAGGGAAGGACTTCAAAGACCCGTATCAGAAGTGATGAGGGTGATCCACATGAAGATGAACCCTCGCGCAGCTTCCTTCAGGAACTGGTATCTGCCGATGCTGCTTTGCTTAAACCGGTTATTAACACCGGATTTACAAGGATTACCCTGGTAAACCTGGCCGACGAGGAGAGAATAACTGTTGACTATAACCTGTCCTGGCACAATTTCAGGGGTGATGCAGTTGAAATGCCCTTCCTGGCAATCGCTGAAATAAAAAGAGATAAATCAAATGTACTGTCAATGTTTTATCAGAGGCTGAAAAGCATGGGTGTGAGAAGCACAGGATTCAGTAAGTACTGTACCGGCATGGCTCTTCTGAATAACATTCCCAAAAGGAATAATATAAAACCAAAAATACTGCTCTTAAATAAGATTAAAAATGAATATGACAGGAATGGCTTGGATTAACCTCGTTTTAGCATCATCAACGGAATTGTTTAATCTTCAGGCCATGCCTGAGCTTATACTTCGTTTCGGCATAAACATAGCGTCAATCCTCCTTCTGGTACGCTGGCTCTACTATAGCTCAACCAGGAGAAAGGATTATCTCTTTACATACATTCTCATTTCCAGTGTTGTATTCCTTCTTTGTTATCTCCTTGAAAGCGTCAGCCTGCAGATAGGATTTGCACTGGGGCTATTCGCGATCTTCGGGATAATAAGGTACAGAACCAACCCTATGCCTATCAGGGAAATGACCTACCTCTTTCTTGTCATTGGCATATCTGTTATAAATGCACTTACTGCAGTGACCGGCATCGCAGAGATCCTTTTTGCCAACCTTGCATTGATTCTCATAGTGTTTGGGCTTGAAAAGGTATGGCTGTTGAGACATATCTCATCGAAAACTATTGTTTATGAAAAGATAAATCTTATCACCCCGGATAAACGCGAAGAGATGATTGCAGATCTCCGCGAAAGAACAGGGATAACGGATATAAGAAAGATTGAAATAGGTCCAATCAACTTCCTTAAGGACACCTGCCGCATTATAATCTATTATGAGGATAAGGAGAGAACTGTCAATCTGGCTGATCTCAACGGAAGCATAAAAACTGAGGATGACGATGATGAATAGAAGGTTCATTCTGCTCCCTCTGTTCGTTCTGCTCTCTTCCTTATTGAAAGCACAGGATTCAGATTTCGGGATATGGTATGATTTAAAAGCAGATTACAATTTTGCCAAAGGTTTCAGGGCTGATTTCGAAGCTTGTCTCAGAACGGTTAATGATGCCTCAGAGATAGATTCCTGGTATCTTGAGCCGGGGATCAGGTACAAATTCAATAAGTATTTCTCCGCGGGTGTTTATTACCGGTTCATCATGAAGATGGAAAAAGACGGGGATTATTATGCAAGACACCGCTGGGCGCTGCAGGCAAAAGGTGACATGCCGGTGGGAAGGTTTACATTATCTCTCAGGTACAGATTCCAGGAACAGACAAAAACCTATATTAAAGATCCGGAGGACGAGAAGCCGATCTGGTTCAGCAGGACAAGATTTGAAGTTGATTATGATGTCAAGGGGCTCCCCCTGAAACCCTATGCCAACATTGAAGTATGGAACCAGATGTTTGCCGATAATGATATTTTCATTGAAGAAACAAGGTATACAATCGGTGCAGAATATGGAATCTTTAAGCATAGCGCAATCGGTCTGGAATACCTTTATCATGTAAGTAATATTACAAAACCAGCCTACAGAAATATTATCACAGTCAATTATGCTTTAAGCTTCTGACATTGCTATCCGATATTAATGAAGTTAGATATTTCGTATTATCTATACTCCGGCTTTACGGGAACAATTCAGAAAGAAGCTTGTTGTGCTTATTAAAAGAATAAATCGAAATGACAAAATGGGATGCAGACCGGATAGGTGATCTTAACGGGAAAAGGGTTATTATAACAGGCGGAGCCAGCGGTATCGGGTATGAGGCGGCTGTCAAGCTGGCTGCGAAAGGTGCTGAGGTAATACTTGCTGTCAGGACCATTGACAAAGGCGAGAAGGCAGCCACAAAAATTAAAGACTCGCACCCTGATGCAAATGTAACAGTGATGCATCTCGATCTGGGAGACCTGAAATCAGTGAGGCAATTTGCAGAGGAATTCTCGGTCAGGTTCAATAACCTTGATATACTGATAAATAATGCGGGAGTAATGGTGCCACCGTACCGAAAGACAGAACAGGGTTTTGAGCTGCAGTTTGGTGTCAACCACCTCGGCCATTTTGCACTTACCGGACATTTGCTCCCCCTGCTGTCAGCCACACCCGGGTCGCGAATAGTGACTGTAAGCAGCATTGCCGCAAGAAAAGCAAAGATCAATTTTGATAACCTCGACGGATCAAAGGGATATAACCCGATGACATTCTACAGGCAGAGTAAACTGTGTAACCTGCTTTTTGCCATTGAACTGCAGAATCGTATCAATGGTTCAGCAAATGGTTTGATCAGCATTGCCTGCCACCCTGGTGTCAGTGCAACAAACCTGATATCAAGGGGCTCCGGGAAAGAGGCAGGGTGGCTTGTTAAACAACTTATGAAATTATTTATCCAGTCAGCTGAGATGGGTTCGCTGCCTACTCTGTACGCAGCTACGGAACCAGGTCTGAAGGGTGGCGAATATATCGGACCTGACGGACCAAATGGCACCAGAGGTTATCCGATAGTTACTGACGAATCAAAGAAACTCTTTAAGCCTGATCAGGCTGCACTACTGTGGAAAATGTCAGAAACACTTACCGGGGTAAAATTTCCGCTTTAAGTCTTCTTCACCATGCCTTTAAGTACCTCTGATCTTGAACTTATCAGATTAACCTCCCGGCTCCGGTGAGAAGCTAAGAAAACACTATTGTAAGTAGCAGGTATTTCATGACCAGCCCTGCAACAGTCCAGATTAACGCATCGAGTATCCTGTGACGGAGCATACCTGCCGCAAGGGATATAACAGGCGAGGAGAGAGGCAGGGCATTGAATACCAGTATTGCTATGTTTCCGTACTTCCTTATCCTGTCCTCTGCCTTTTCATACCGTCTGCGACCGATAAGACTGTCAATGATTTTATCACTGAGAATGTATCCTATAAGATAATCGATTGACTGTGACAGGATGGCTGTGCCAAGAGCAACGAAGTTTAGAGCCCAGATGCTGATGTCTCCCGACAGATAGTAGATGAAGGCCAGCTCCACGGGCATGAATAGGAAAAAAAGATATCCCGCGGCATTTACTATTGCGAAGGACCATAACCCGTTTTCACGTGACCCGTAGTAGATGTCACGGCCTACCGTTAATGATGCGATAGTGACGGCAACAGCAACCAGCAGGAATCCGATGACCCACTTCATTATATCTGCCTTCCTCAATTTCATTTTAAGGGTCCGGAGTTTTTTTATAAATGTAGCAATTTATCTTTCCTTTACAAGTTGCACCCTGTGCCGGAAGAATTTCCTATTTCCAGAGACGAAAAGGATTCTTTGACAACCATGCGTTGTAGTATCGATGGTCATGGGTAACCTCAGGTCCAAGCCATGACGGTTTATCAAAAGCCTCCCCGGCAGATGTGAGCTCGACCTCAGCAATAATCAATCCGCTGTTTTCCCCCCGAAACTCGTCCACCTCAAATGTATGGCTACCCGCATAAATTATGTGCCTTGTCTTCTCAATGATACCGGGCTCACAAAGGTTCAACAGATCCTCAGCCTCATCATTGTCAATCTCCTTTTCCCATTCAAACCTCCCTATACCTGAGGCATCGGTCTTTCCCTTCACAGTCAGAAATCCCCTGTTGCCCTTTATCCTTACTCTTACAGTACGCTCCGGTGCAGACGCCAGGTAACCTTGTCTGATATTTACTGATTCAATGACCTCATTCCTGAAATCCCCTGTCACCAGGAATTTTCTCTCAATTTCTATTGCCATATTGCTGGAGGTTTTACTTTAACACCGTATACAAAATTATTTTAATTTGTCTCCGGGGAATCAACGTATGAGTTTTTTTGTACTTTAGCACCTGATATGACAGGCAAAACTGCAAAATATACCTATTCGTTTAACTTTTTCTATTATCAGAAAGGAAGAGGGACTGAATAGTTGTATAGTGTATTAAATAATACAGAAATATAAACAGAGAGGTCCCGCGAGAACGGGACTTTTTTTTTGATATGAAACAAGTTACAATTAAACCCGCAGCACGAGCTAACCTTGTACAGGAGTACTATTTCTCCAGTAAACTCAAGCAGATAGCTGCCATGAGGCAAAACGGAATCAATGTCATCAGCCTCGGAATCGGAAGCCCCGATCTTTCTCCCTCCGGGGATGTTATTCAGGTTCTTCATCAGAACTCCTTAAATCCTGCCAACCATGGTTACCAGAGCTATATCGGTATCCCCGGCCTGCGCACTGCATTTGCTCAGTGGTACAACAAGTGGTTCGATACTGACCTGAACCCGGTTGATGAGATACTACCGCTGATGGGCTCCAAAGAGGGGATCATGCATATCAGCATGGCTTTCCTTGATCCTGGCGATGAAGTTCTTATTCCCAATCCGGGATACCCTACATATGAGGCAGCAACAAAACTTGCCGGGGGTATTGTAAGATATTATAATCTGACCCGGGAAAACGGCTGGGTTCCTGACTTGAAAGAGATTGAAGATGCAGGGTTAAACCATGTAAAAATAATGTGGATAAACTACCCTCATATGCCCACAGGCAGAAAAGCATCACAGGAGATCTTCAGCAATCTTGTCTCGTTTGCGGGCAGGCACGGTATTCTGCTCTGCAATGATAATCCATACAGCTTTATCCTGAATGATAACCCCTTAAGCATATTCTCTGCTGACGGGGCCAGGGATGTTGCTCTTGAGCTTAACTCACTGAGCAAATCACATAATATGGCCGGCTGGAGGATAGGTATGGTCGCCGGTCGCGCTGATTTTATCAATGCCATCCTGAAAGTTAAAAGCAATATGGATTCGGGGATGTTTCAGCCTCTCCAGGCAGCAGCCGTCGCAGCGCTCTCAGCCCCGAAGACATGGTACAATGAACTGAATAAAATTTACCGCGACAGGAGAAGGGCTGCAGAGGAGCTTATGAGCACGCTCGGCTGTTCTTATGACCCGGAGCAGTCAGGACTTTTTCTCTGGGGGAGAGTACCTGCCAACTGGAAGGATGGAGATGAACTTGCAGAAAAGATTCTGAATGAAGCTTATGTTTTTATCACTCCGGGCTCTGTCTTCGGCAGTAATGGCAACAACTATGTAAGAATATCTCTCTGTTCCAAAGAAGCTGTTATTAATGAGGCAAATGACCGGATAAAGCACATGTTAAACCTATCAAGATGACGAAAATGAAAGTTACAATATCCATTGTTGGACTTGGTTTGATCGGGGGTTCCCTGGCAAAGGGATTGAGATCAAATGGCTTTACGGGTAAGATTATTGGAGTGGATAACAATCAGCAGCATTGTACCATATCTATGTACCGCGGACTCGCTGATGAATTTCTGCCGCTTGAGGAGGCTGTTAAAAATGCAGATATCACTCTGCTTTGTACTCCCGTCGACACCAATTGCATATTGCTGCCCCAGGTACTCAATATGATCGCCGGCACAGACAAAGTGGTCACTGACATGGGTTCAACAAAGGCAGATATAGCTGCCACGGTAGCCCATCATCCGGCAAGGGGAAGATATGTCTCAGCCCATCCGATGGCTGGTACCGAATATTCGGGGCCGGCAGCTGCAATCGACTCGCTCTTCACCGACAAGGTGGCGATAATATGTGATCCGGAACGTAGCGATAATGATGCTCTCCATCTCATCACCGCACTGTTTCAGTCCCTTCACATGAAGCTTCAGTTTATGAACTCAACAGAACATGATATTCATGTAGCCTATGTCTCGCATATATCCCATATAACATCCTTCGCCCTTGCCCTGTGTGTCCTGGAAAAGGAAAAGGACGAAAAGAATATTCTATCCCTTGCCGCTGGCGGGTTCGAAAGCACTGTCAGGCTCTCAAAGAGCAAAGCCGAAACCTGGGCGCCTATCTTCACTGGCAACGCAAAGTCAATAATTGAAGCAATTGATACTTATATTGAAAAGATGAACCTGTTTAAGAAATATATTGAAGCGGGTGACTCCGCTTCTCTCAGAGAACTGATCATAACAGCCAATGCGGTAACACGTATACTAAACTGAAAAATTACTATCATACAATACTAATATGAAAACAAAAATAAAAGAGGTGGAGAAGGTACTTGATATAGTACCGATGAAGAACTGGAAAGTATATAAGCAGAGACCTCTGATGGTTGCCGGTCCATGCAGTGCTGAGACGGAAGAGCAGGTGATGGAGACTGC
The DNA here is from genome assembly GCA_025455395.1 of Bacteroidales bacterium. Classification (GTDB taxonomy): domain Bacteria; phylum Bacteroidota; class Bacteroidia; order Bacteroidales; family VadinHA17; genus SR-FBR-E99. The sequence goes on along the minus strand of JALOMO010000044.1, from coordinate 2,276 downwards.
CAGGCTGCTTGCAGAGTCAGGCAGAGTAGATGTCTTTCGCGCAGGGATGTGGAAACCCAGAACACGACCAGACTCGTTTGAAGGAGTAGGAACCGAGGGGCTTAAATGGCTGAAACAGGTTAAAGAGCATTATGGCCTGCCGACTGCCGTTGAAGTCGCTACTGAGAAACATGTATATGAAGCTCTTAAATTTGGTATTGATATCCTGTGGATCGGTGCCAGGACTTCTGTTAATCCGTTTGCAATGCAGTCTATCTCAGACGCGCTGCAGGGTGTTAATACAATGGTCATGGTCAAGAACCCCATAAATCCTGAACCCGACCTCTGGGTGGGAGCTGTTGAGAGGCTCTGTAAGGCAGGAATTAAGCACGTTGGTGCTATTCACAGGGGATTCTCATCTTATGAGAAAACAGCCTACCGTAACCAGCCCAAATGGCAGATTGCCATCGAACTGCGGCAGAGAATACCTGATATACCCCTTCTTTGCGACCCAAGTCATATGGGCGGTCACCGAAAATTCATCCTCGATCTTGCTCAGAAGGCGATGGACCTCAACTACGACGGTCTGATGATCGAATCTCATATTGACCCTGACAACGCCCTGAGCGACAAGAAACAACAACTCACACCCTCTGACCTTGTACAACTTATCAGCCAGATAGTGCTCAGAGACCCGGAAACGAAGGATTCTGACTTCATCAATGCACTTCACGAACTAAGAAGTCAGATAGATATTTATGATGATCAGCTTCTTGACATTCTCGAGAGCCGTATGCTGGTTGCGGAGACTATAGGAAAGTACAAGAAAGAACATAATATTACAATTCTTCAGAGCGCTCGGTGGAAGGAGATCCTTACCAGAGCAATAGAAAAGGGAGAGAAAAGAGGGCTCTCTTCTGATTTCATTACGGTGATTCTTGAAGCAATACACCAGGAATCAATAAATCACCAGATGAAAGTGATGAAAGAAGCATAAATTCGCATGGTGAATACTCACGAATAAATCCTGTTGGAAATTAACAAGATGAAAATCACCATACATCCATCGCATCTGATAGGTACTGTCAATGCCCCGCCCAGCAAAAGTCTCACGCAGAGGGCCATAGCGGCAGGACTTCTTTCACAGGGCACCACTGTCATTCGTAATCCGTCATATTGCAGCGATGCAGTGGCTGCAACTGGTATGGCTGAGTCATTGGGTGCATCTGTAACCCGAAACGGTGATGCCCTTATGATAGAGTCAGGTCTAAGACCTGGCTCTTCCCCGGTTACCCTCCATTGCGGTGAGTCAGGCCTCGCTATGAGGATGTTTGCACCCCTGGCAGTACTGCTTAGAAGAGAGGTAACATTTACAGGAGAAGGGTCACTCACCGGCAGGCCTGTATTGATGATAAAGGATGCCCTTGAGCAGATGGGTGTCAGGGTTGAGACAAGCGGGGGGCACCTCCCTGTTACCCTGACAGGCGAGTTATCACCCGGGACAATTTCAATTGACGGTTCTGCCGGCTCCCAACTGCTGACCGGCCTGCTGATGGCACTTCCATTACTCAGTTCTGACAGCGAAATAATAGTTCACAACCTTAAAAGCAGACCCTATATAAGCCTTACTGTTAAGCTTCTGGAGGATTTTGGGATCTCGATTGAGAATAACTCCTTTACCAGGTTTAAAGTCCCTGGTAACCAGAAATACAAGGCCCGCGAATATATTGTTGAGGGCGACTGGAGCGGGGCAGCTTTTCTGCTTGTTGCCGGAGCCATTGCCGGTAAGGTTACCTTGACAAACCTTATCCCTGACAGTCTCCAGGCTGACATGGCTGTTGTTGATGTTCTTCGTAAATCCGGTGCTAAATTAGTTGCAGATGCCGGGATGATAACCTCAATCCAATCCCCCTTGAAAGCCTTTACGTTTGAGGCTGCCGACTCACCCGATCTATTCCCACCCCTTGCTGCCCTGGCAGCTTACTGCAAAGGCACCTCCAGAATCTCAGGAGTCAGCAGGCTGGCACATAAGGAAAGTAACCGGTCCAGAGCGATTATTGATGTTCTGGCTGCCATGAACATCTCTGCACGGGTCGAGGGTGACGACCTGCTGATTGACGGCGGAGAGGTACGCGGGGCTGTTGTCTCTTCATTCAATGACCACCGCATTGCAATGATGGCCGCAGTAATGGCCCTGGGCAGCAGGGGAGAGGTAACCATAACAGGTGCCGAAGCTATCAATAAATCATTTCCGGAGTTTTTTGAATACCTGCGTCTGCTTGGCGCCAGAATTTCCT
>JALOMO010000043.1 GCA_025455395.1 Bacteroidales bacterium | reverse complement strand
ATTTGTCCAACGACGCACTCTCACGGTTGGTTATGGATTTGGTAATCTTAAGTTGTCTCATGCTGATTATCCCTTCGAAAAAATTTTCGCAAAGTTACTTCTTTTTTTATTAATATACAAATATAAACTGCCTCATCCGACCACTGTCGGCGATCCTTTTAAATTCCTGATCTACAGTTTTTTATCCTTTTCGCCTTTGGTTATCTTCTTGTCTGGTATTTGAAATAGGTACCGTCCGGTGTATAACCTTCAATTGATGTTAGTGTATTTTCATCGTTTGTTGCTTTCCTGAAATCGGCCGCAGTGTTCACTTTCTGACCGTTAACAGATGTTATGATCGTGCCGCGTGAGAGTCCAAGATCACGGAGTCGTCCTTCTGATATTGAGGTAATCTTCACTCCGCCATCAATATTGAACTGTTGCCTCTCATTTGAAGTGACCGGTGCGAAAGTTGCGCCGTATACGGAAGTGCTGGCAGATCCTGGCGCCACGACACCTGTTCCTCCTTCCAGATTACGCAATACCACCATCTTTTCATCCTTTTTGCCGTTGCGTAAATAAGTCACTGCAAGCTTGTCGCCGGGCCTGTAGCGGCTTACTTTCTCCTGCAGGTCAGAGGTTGTCTCAACCTGCTCACCATTGATGGCAATTATCACATCCTTCTCTGCCAGCCCTGCCTCCTTCGCACCGCCATCAGGTGAGACACCTGTCAGGTAAACACCTTTGATCTCTTTCAGGTTCTCCTCTTTCGCAATCTCTGACGTGACGTCTGTGATATTCACTCCCATGAGCCCGCGTTGAACCTCTCCGAACTGTTTCAGATCCTCATATACTTTCTTTACTATTGAAACCGGTACAGCAAAGGAATTACCGGCATATGCCCCGCTTGGCGATATTATTGCAGTTGTTATTCCTATCAGTTCACCCCTGGTGTTCACAAGTGCTCCTCCGCTGTTACCCTGGTTCAGGGCAGCGTCGGTCTGTATAAACGACTCGATCCGGTACTGGTTGTCAAGCAGACCCAGACTCCTGCCTTTAGCACTTACAATGCCTGCCGTAACAGTGGAAGTCAGGTTAAAGGGGTTGCCTACAGCAAGGACCCATTCACCAAGACGAATGCCATCTGAATTCCCTAATTTGACGTAGGGAAGATCAGTGGCTTTTATCTTCAATAATGCAATATCAGTGCTGGGATCACGTCCTATCACCTCAGCAGAAAAAGTACGTTTGTCATTGAGTGTCACATCAACCTCGTCTGCCTCATCGATTACGTGATTATTCGTTACAATGTATCCATCAGAGGTCACAATGACTCCCGATCCGAATCCGCGTACCTCCCTGGGCCGACTGTATCCGGGACCGTAGAAAAACTCATAGAGAGGATTGGAATAGGTGCTGCTTACAGTTGCCTTGGTCTTCACATGTACCACGGTATGCACCGTCAGTTCTGCAGCATAGGTGAAATCAATTACTCCCGACTGAGGTGCAAGTGATGTATACCTCGCATTCTCTTCAATCTCTTTCCTCTCTCTGTCATTGCCAATGACCAGCTCGTTCCTGTCAAGAAACCTGGTATAGATAAACAAACCGGCAAGCGCGCCGAAAAGTGCAATGAATAATGTAGCAATCAGTGATTTCGCTTTCATGGCTCTTTTTATAATTTATAGTTTTTCATTTCTTTACCCTGACTACTTCAACAAATTACGTGCCTCCGTAAAAAGATTGGTATCTTTACAACCCTGAATCAGGTAAAATGTTTCACAAATTTTCATTTTTTTAACAGACCCTCTGTTTCTTATTACCGGAATTAACATCAATTTAACGGAATGAAAATTCTATTTAACAAATATGAGGGAGCGGGTAATGATTTCATAATCATAAAAAATTTCCCACCCTTCATAGCCCACTCCGACAGTAATCTCATCAGAAGACTCTGCGATCGCAGATTTGGCATCGGAGCTGACGGGCTGATACTGATAGAAGAGTGTGCCGGTCATGACTTCAGAATGGTTTATTTCAACTCTGACGGACTGCCAGGCACGATGTGCGGTAATGGTGCCCGTTGCGCTGCATACTTTGTAATGAAGAACATCACCGGTTTCCGCGACCTTGCATTCATGGCATCTGACGGAGACCACTCAGCCCGTCACACAGGCGAAAACAACATCGAGATAACTATACGCGACGTGAATGGTTACTCAGAGACACCTGACGGAATCGTTCTGAATACCGGAGTGCCTCACCTTGTTGTCTTCGCTGAAAATATTGACGAAACTGACATGATAGCCTCAGCCAGGCCGCTGCGCTTCTCCCCGGTATATTCACCCGAAGGAGTCAATGTCAATTTTGTGCAGATAGAGGGAGATGAGTTGAGGGTGAGAACCTATGAGAGAGGAGTCGAGGAGGAGACACTCTCATGTGGCACAGGTGTCACTGCATCTGCCATTGCGGCAGCCTTAACAGGAAAAATTGTCACAAAAGAGGTTGAGGCTAAGGCTAAGGTTGAGGCTAAGGCTAAGGTTGAGGCTAAGGCTAAGGTTAAGGCTAAGGCTAAGGTTAAGGTTAAGGTTGAGGTTAAGGGAGGAATTCTATTTGTAAGCTTTACTCTGATTGACGGAGGAGCGACGGATATTCGGCTGTCTGGTCCGGCGACATTTGTATACAGCGGAGAGATTGAACTATAACATGAAAATGATATGAAAACTAAATCCCAGAAGATCATTTTTGCCATTATTGCCCTTGTTGCGTCTCTTTTCACTCTTGATGCTCAACCGGGCAACACCGAACTCATGAATGCAATAAACAGCGTGTCGCGGCAGTTCGATGCACTCGATCACCGGCTTGATGTTCTCGAAAAGAATATTGACGACATTTTATGGTTTGAACGCACTGGTGACATTGCATACATTGACAAGATATATATCACAGGGCCCCCTCCTGCCAAAGAGAGCAACCCCACAGGCCAGGGCGCCGGTAATCCCCTGAAATTCTGGAGCTATGTCTTCATACCACGAGATGCAGACCCGTCAAAGAAATACCCCCTGCTGGTCTTCCCCCATGGCGGCGTGCATGCCAGTTTTACAACCTATTATACCCATATTATTCGTGAGATGGTCAGCCAGGGATATATAGTCGTGGCAGCTGACTACAGGGGCTCTACGGGTTACGGCGCAGGTCTCTATCGCCGGATAGACTACGGCGGTCTGGAGGTGGCCGATGTTGAAGCCAGCCGTCAGTATATGGTTGACAACTATGAAATTGTCGATAAGAACCGCGTTGGCATCATCGGCTGGAGTCACGGCGGGCTCATAGGACTGTTCTGTATCTTTGACTATCCTGACGCATATAAGGCGTGCTTCGCAGGAGTGCCGGTCAGCGATGTGATAGCACGTATGGGTTACAAGGATGACGAGTACCGTGATCTCTTCTCAGCCGAATACCATATCGGGAAAAGTGCCGATGAGAATGTTGAAGAATACCGTAAGCGTTCTCCCGCGTGGCAGGTTGACCGTTACAGGAACACTCCTCTGCTCATCCATACAAACACCAACGATGAGGATGTAAATGTCCTGGAGGTTGAACACCTCATAAAGTCACTGAAGGCAGCCGGAAAGCAGAATTTCCAGTACAAGATCTTTGAGGATATGCCGGGAGGACACTCGTTTGACAGGATGGACTACAAGGAGGCCAGACGCATAAGACTGGATATATATAACTTCCTCAACGGTCAGCTAACCCCTCCCCGGCCTTTTAAGAACATACGTGATCTGGAGAAAGCAGCCTACAGGTTCTGATGGAGAGAGAAAAGCTGTTTGGCAAGACCCTGACGGAGCTGTCAATAGTGACTGCTGCTGTCGGTCTTCCGTCATATGCATCTAAACAGATTGCGGCATGGCTTTATAAGAAGGATGCCACATCAACAGACGAGATGACAGATCTCTCACTGAAGGCACGAGGCATCCTGGCAGAGCGTTATGAGACAGGTATAACTCCTCCATCCTCGGAAACAGCTGGTGGCGACGGCACCAAAAAGTACCTCTTCAGGGTACTCGGGAACAGGTTTATTGAGACGGCCTTTATCCCTGACCGTGAGCGGTCTACGGTATGCCTGTCAGTGCAGTCAGGCTGCCGCATGGGCTGTCGTTTCTGCATGACAGCGAAACAGGGCTTCCAGGGCAATCTTGCATCTGGAGATATACTTAACCAGTTCAGGAGCATCCCCGAACACCAGTCTCTTACCAATATTGTTTATATGGGCATGGGAGAACCGCTTGATAATCTTGAAGAGGTGCTTAAAAGCCTTGAGATTCTTACATCGCCATGGGGTTATGGATGGAGTCCTTCACGCATTACAGTTAGCACGGTGGGTTTAACAGACCGCATGAAGGAGTATCTTGAGTCTACCAGGTGCCATCTGGCAGTGAGCCTTCACAGCCCGTTTGACGCTGAGCGGCAGGCAATGATGCCTGTCCAGAAGGCCCACCCGGTGAAGGAGGTGCTTGACATAATAAGATCTCATGACATAGGAAGGCAGAGAAGAGTCTCCTTTGAATATATTGTTTTCAAGGGGCTCAATGACACTCCTTCACATGTCAGGGAGCTGGCAAGGATACTTAACGGTATACGATGCCGGATAAACCTGATCAGGTTCCATGCCATTCCGGGATCAGAATATGCCAGCCCCGGATTAAAGGAGATGGAACAGTTTCGTGACAGTCTTAATGCAAAAGGCATCCTCGCCACCATACGCGCCAGCCGTGGTGAAGATATAAGCGCAGCCTGCGGTCTTCTGTCAACACTTGAACAAAACAAAAATCAATGAACATTAAGCAATTACTAATCTCATCACTCTTCTTCCTGTATGCTGCATTCTTATCAGGACAGCAAGCAGCACTTGAGGCTGCATTGGCTGATACAGCGCTGACAGGAACTTCGTGGTCAATCTGCATCACTGATGTAAGTACAGGAGAGACAGTCTTTGAATATGACGCAGAGCGCAACCTGGCTCCGGCATCCGTTACCAAACTCTATCCTACTGCAGCGGCCCTTTCTCTCTTAGGTCATGATTACTGCTTTAAAACAGAGCTTCTGATGACAGGTGAAATGAACAAGCGCAGGGGTATTCTTGAGGGCAACATAATCATTTATGGTTGCGGTGACCCGTGCCTGGGTTCGCCCTATTTTTCAGATCACTACGGAGATGTTATAGACAAATGGGTTTCTGCACTGAAGGAAGCGGGGGTGCTGCATGTCAAGGGGAGGGTGGCAGCTTCTGAATCAATCTATGATTTCAATCCTGTGCCGGGAGGCTGGTCATGGGCAGACCTCGGCAATTATTACGGTGCCGGAGTGTATGACATCAACTTCAACGATAACACATATAATATATATGTGACAGGCCACAGTGAAGGCACTCCTGCAACAATAGATTCGATCAGCCTTTTCGGCAGGGAGATGCAAATAAAGAACTACCTGACATCGTCAGGAACATCCGACAGAGGATATGTCTATAACTCACCGTACTCATATGATGCATGGATATCCGGAAGTGTGCCTGCAGACAGAAGTATTATCCTTAAGGCCTCCATGCCTGATCCCCCTGGAATCCTCATGAGGCATCTGACTGAAAGACTAAGGGCTGCCGGAATTAAGGTCGATGGCAATCCTACTGACCAAAGAATTGATATAGAAGGACTTGACATAACTCCTGTGGTCATTACAGTCTCCCCTCCAGTAAGTGAAATAATTAAAGTCATAAACCACGAAAGTGTAAACATGTACGCTGATCAGTTAAGGAAGCACCTTGGGTATTACCTGGGAGAGTCAGGCTCCTTTGGTGCAGGGACGGAAGTCATAAAAGACTTCCTCGACTCAGCAGGGTGTGACCCTGACAGGGCACTGATGCTTGACGGTTCAGGGCTTTCGCCAAACAACGGTATCAGCGCCAGGCTCACGGCAGGTCTGCTGGTATACATGTATAACAGTAAGGACTCGGCAATCTTTCTTTCATCACTGCCAGCGGCAGGGGTATCTGGTACAATGAAGAACTATTTCAGAAGTGAATTGTTTAATGGCAGGGTTATCGCGAAGACCGGATCGATCACCGGAGTAAGGGCATTTGGCGGGTACGTCACAACACAAGGCGGAAAGACCATGGCCTTCACCATGATTGCCAACGGATTCACGGCACCCTGGAGAGAGGTCACAGACAGGATGGAGAAGATCATCGAAGAGCTGATATTAAGCCACTGATATCTGGCAGCAATTATTCTTTCAGCGTGACCACCCTGCTCCCCGGTCATTGCTTTTAATATTCTTTAACACAATGGCCGGAATAAAGAGCTAATTTTGCATGTCAATATTTTCAGGTAAGAAGTTGATCAAAACAGAGGAATGAAAAAAGGTTCGAAAATAGCATTGTGGATAAGCATACCACTGGTACTTGTTGCAGGTTTTGCAGGTCCGCGACTGGGTCTTTTCGGTGGCGGCAAGGTTAGTAAAGAAAAAGCCGCTGTCACAGCCGGGGCACCTGCCACGGTGCAGGCATCGCCGACAACGGTGCAGGGACAGGGACAAGGACAGGGACAGCGTGGCCCCCAGGGAGGAGCTGTCCTTCCTGTTTCAGGGCAGATAGCAAAACCCTCATATCTTTCAAATGGAATACCGTCAGCCGGCTCACTTCTTGCCAAAGAGGAGGTTGATATCGTCAGCAAGGTATCAGGAAAGGTAACGGGTGTCTTCTTCAAAGAGGGCTCGGTGGTAAAGAAAGGAGATTTGCTGGTCAAGATATATGACGATGACCTGCAGGCACAACTCCGCCGCTCACAGATACAGGAGAAGATGCTCTCGGAAAAGCTGGAACGACAGAGGGTACTGCTCACTAAGGATGCCGTAAGCCGCGAGTCGTTCGACCAGCTTCAGACAGACTATAACGTAATTCTTGCCGATATCAACCTCCTTAAGGTTCGCATTGCCGAGACTGAAGTAAGAGCCCCTTTTAACGGCATTCTAGGCTTCCGTTATGTAAGCGAGGGCACATACGTGCAGCCATCAGTGAAGATTGCTCACCTGACTGACAATTCACAGCTGAAACTGGAGTTTGGTATTGCAGAAAAATATATCTCACAGCCTCTTACCAATAAGAAGGTCTCTTTTACCGTCCCGGGTTACAGGGATGAGTTCTTTGCCACCGTGTATGCCATTGACTACAGGATTGATGAAGCTACCCGCACCATTGGTGTCAGAGCACTTTCTGACAATAATGACGGTCGGCTTGTTCCCGGCATGTTTGCAGAGATAACACTAATAACTGAGGAGAGGGAAAACGCAATCCTTGTACCGACAGAAGCTGTTGTGCCAGATATGAATGAAAAAAGGGTCTGGCTATTGCGAAGCGGTAAGGCTGTGCTTACTCCTGTCACATCAGGCAACCGTACACAGAATAAGATCGAGATACTTTCCGGCATCTCGGTTGGAGACACAATAATCACCAGCGGGCTGATGCAACTGAGACCCAATATGGCAGTAAGGGTAAATATCTCAGAATGACAGCCACCTGCACAAAACCATAGCCACAATAACAGACTGAAAATGAGTTTATCATCATTAAGTATACAAAGGCCGGTGCTGGCAACTGTGATGAGTCTTGTAGTACTGCTGCTTGGAGGGATCGGTTTTACCTACCTCGGTGTGCGTGACTATCCCAGTGTTGATCCGCCGATAGTTACTGTTTCCACCTCTTTACCGGGAGGCAACTCAGATGTTGTCGAAACACAGATAACCGAGCCACTTGAATCAGCCATCAACGCAGTTCAGGGTATCCGGTCCATCTCCTCGTCGAGCAGCGACGGGTCAAGCCGCATTACGGTAGAGTTCAAGCTTGAGGTCGACATGGAAACAGCTGTGAACGACGTCCGCGACAAGGTGTCGGGTGCTCTCAGACGTCTTCCACAGGATGTAGACCCCCCAGTGGTACAGAAGGCCGACGCCGACGCACAGCCCATCTTCGCCGTTACTCTCAGAAGCGAAACGCGCTCACTCATTGATGTAAGCACGTTTGCGGAGATCAACTTCAAGGAGAGGATGCAGACAATATCCGGAGTAAGCGCTGTAAGTGTCTGGGGATCAAAGAAGCTTGCCATCAGGATGAAGATGGACCCCGCCAGGCTGGCAGCGTACGGCCTCACTCCGGTGGATGTCAGGAATGCCGTGACACGTGAGAATGTAGAGCTCCCTTCAGGCAGGATTGAAGGAGACAACACAGAACTTACTATCAGGACAATGGGACGTCTGCGGACGATTGAAGAGTTCAACAACCTCATAATAACAAAGAAAGACGACAGGATCGTTAAGTTCAGCGACATCGGTGTAGCAGAGATTGACGCCGAGAATATTCGTTCTCACCTTACAAGCAATGGCTATCCAAGCGTTAACGTAGTGCTGGTGCCGCAGCCGGGAGCAAATTACATTGACATAGTTGATAACGCCCTGATCGTTCTTGAACAGCTGAAAAAAGATCTCCCGGAGGATATTGTCACCGAGGTACTATTTGATAATACAATTTATATAAGAGAATCAATTAAAGAGGTGAAGAATACAATAATTATTGCCTTTTTACTGGTTGTTCTTGTAATATATCTTTTCCTCCGCAACTGGAGAACAACTCTTATTCCTGTCATCGCCATACCCGTTGCACTTATCGGCGCGTTCTTCATCATGTATCTGGCAGGTTTTACAATCAACATACTTACACTCTTCGCCATCGTACTTTCAATCGGGCTGGTTGTTGATGATGCCATTGTAGTCATTGAAAACATCTACACAAAGGTTGAGCATGGCATGAGTCCTATGGAAGCGGGCCTAAAAGGATCGAGGGAGATATACTTTGCGATTATAGCCACAACGATATCCCTCGTTGCCGTTTTCTTTCCGATAGTCTTTCTTCAGGGAGTGACAGGACGTCTCTTCAGGGAGTTCAGCCTGGTTATCGTCGGAGCTGTCACAATTTCTGCCTTTGTGGCTCTCTCTCTTACACCTATGCTTTCAACCAGGATACTGAAACATAATGCCATGGAGGGCCGGTTTTACCGTGCCTCAGAACCCTTCTTTTCGGGGATGGTCAATTTATACCGCAGGCTGATAACCGCATTCCTGAAGCACCGAACTTATGCCCTGGGAATAATCATCGCATCCGCCGCGCTAATAGTCTGGTTATGGACAATGCTGCCGTCAGAGATGGCACCGCTGGAGGACAGGGGTTATCTTAGTATCAGTGCAAGGGCAACTGAGGGAACAACATATGAATATATGACTGACTATCTTAAAAAGATATACCCGGTAGTGAAGGAAAATGTTCCAGAGAGTGATAACATCATGGAGATGGTAGGCATGGGAGGCGGTGGATCGGGTAACATGAGGGTTCGCCTTGTTGATCTTGACAAGCGCGAACGGTCACAGCAGGAGATAGCCGCCGATCTCTCACCTAAGCTACGACAATACACCGGAGCGCAGACTATTGTTTCACAGCAACAAACCTTTGGCTCACGCCGTGGCGGATTGCCGGTGCAGTATGTCATACAGGCCAAAAACCTTAATGATCTCAAGAGGATCATACCCGACTTCATGGCAGAAGTTGCAGAAAGTCCTTATTTCTCTGCCAGTGATGTGAACCTCAAGTTCACCAAGCCTGAACTGACAGTTTACATAAACAGGGAGAAGGCCTCGATGATGGGTGTGAATGTGCAGAACATAGCCCAGACGATGCAGCTTACGATGAGCGAGCAGCGAATCGGTTACTATATCCTTGACGGTAAACAGTATCAGATACTGAGCCAGTTTGACCGGTCAAAAAGAAATGACCCGCGCGACCTTACCAGCGTATATGTAAGAAATGACAAGGGAGACCTCATACAGCTTGATAACCTGGTTGAGGTACGCGAGAACAGCCTTCCGCCCCAGCTTTACAGGTATAACAGATTTGTCTCAGCTACTGTCTCTGCCGGTCTTGCCGGAAAATACACCATCGGTGAGGGCATTGAGGAGATGGACAGGATTGCTGACAGGGTTCTGGGAGATGAATTCAGCACAACTCTCTCCGGTGATTCTAAAGACTTTGTGGAGAGTACCTCCAGCCTGCTCTTTGCATTCGTGCTTGCGCTGGTGCTTATCTACCTCGTTCTTGCAGCACAGTTCGAGAGTTTCCGTGACCCGATAATTATTCTTGTCACCGTCCCCATGGCACTGATAGGCGCACTCTTTACAATGGTTGTCACCGGCCAGACACTGAATATTTTCAGCCAGATTGGATTAATCATGCTGATAGGTATGGTAGCAAAGAACGGCATCCTGATTGTCGAGTTTGCAAATCAGAGGCAGCATGCAGGCCTTAGCATAATGGATGCCGTGCGTGAAGCCTCGGTCTCACGCTTCCGGCCAATTCTTATGACAAGCCTTACAACCATGCTTGGTATCCTTCCCCTTGCTCTCGCTACCGGTGCCGGTGCCGAGAGCCGCATATCGATGGGTGTAACTGTCGTTGGAGGACTCTTCTTTGCAACATTCTTAACACTGTTCGTCGTTCCGGCTGTATACAGCTATCTCGCAGCAAGGAAACAAACAATAACCACTACAGATGAGAAAAACAAGGCATAGTCTTACTATACTTTTCGTAATCCTTTTTGCTTCCCTTTCAACAGAAGCACAGCAGAGGCTGACACTTGATGAGGCTATTATGGAAGCTCTTGAAAACAATTACTCTCTCAAGATTACCAGGAATGATCTCAGGATATCTGAAAACAATGTCACCCTGGCCCCTTTTCTGCCGACAGTGACCGGTACAGGAAGGCAACAGCAAACTGATAACACGGTATCTACCTCATCATCAGAGCCGTCAGATAACCGGACAAATCTTTACAGTGCCGGGGCATCACTAAGCTGGAGGATCTTTGACGGCCTCGGGATGTTTACAACCTACAGCAAACAGCAGCAACTGCTTGACATGAGCAACCAGAGGGTCAGGATTGAAGTGGAAAACCTCATCACGAGGGTATGCACTGAATACTACAACATAATAGTGCAGCAAAACTATCTCGAATCATCCGTCACGTCGCTTGCACTTTCCAGATCACGTTATGAGAACGCTGAAGAAAAGTATCTTCTTGGAGTAATTTCAGGCCTTGAACTGCAGCAGGCAAAAATTGACCTGAATGCTGACAGCTCGGAGATCTTATCGCAATATGAAACTGTCAACAATGCGTACATACGCTTCACCAAGCTTCTTAATGCAGGGTTGCAGATGACATTCAATATCCAGGACACTATCATTCTGGCTCCGGCAATGAATATTGATTCTCTCCGTAGCCGGACGATCAGGTTTAATAACCAGCTCATCCTTGTCCGCCAGGGAGAGATAATATCACAACAGGATCTTGACCTCGTAAGGGCTCTCCGTTATCCGACCATCAATTTCAGCACTGGTTATAACTATAACCGCCTTCAGTATCCATGGGAAGCCAATTCATATAACCAGACCAACGGGTTCAACTGGGGATTCAACATGACATGGAACATCTTCACAGGTTTTGAGACAAAAAGAAAGATCTCAAATGCCAGAATTGAACTTGAAAACAGCAAGCTGGCATACCAGGATATTGAGAATGAGATTCTCGGCGATCTTGAGTTATTGTACAACGCCTATATAAACGGGATCACTGTCACCAATTTCGAGACTGAAAGTGCCGAAGTTGCACGTACTTCGCTTGACATAGCAATGGAGAGATACCGGCTGGGATCTCTTTCCGGACTCGAGTTCAGGGAATACCAGACCAACTATCTCAATGCCATAAACAGGAAGCTGACAGCTTTGTACAGGGCAAAGGTATCAGAGATAGGACTACGTCTGCTTGCAGGCGAACTCACCGAATAGGTTCCCTCCTGTTTCTTTTGAATGCCTTTATCCCCTGAAGTGTCAGCCAGGCTACAAAGAGAGCGCCCAGGGCATACATGACCCAATCGAGATATGGAAGTATATGATCACGCATGTCATACGCAAAATAGCCTACAACTGCGAGTATTATATTCCATAACCCGGCTCCGAGAAATGTAAAGAGCAGGAATGGCCCAATCTTCATCCTTGATAAACCGGCAGGCAATGATATAAGTTGCCTGACAGCAGGTACCAGGCGTCCGATAAATGTCGATACTTTCCCATGCTTAACGAAATATTTTTCCGCCTTCTCAAGGTTCTCAGGATGAATCAGGAGCATATGTGCCCAGCGCGTTTCAGCAAGACGATACAGGACCGGTCTGCCGAGCCAGAGGGCAAGGTAATAATTGAATATAGCCCCCACCATAGCCCCGGTCGTTGACGCCAGTAATACACCGGCAAATGAGAGCGAACCCTCAGCTGCCTTCCACGCTGCAAAAGGAACAACTACTTCAGAGGGAAATGGAATGAATGAACTCTCAATAGCCATTAAGAGAAAGATGGTATAATAGTTCAGGTTAGCCATATACCATTCAAAAACAGTCTGAAAAATCTCCATATTAGTTTTTCTTGTTCAGGCGGTTCCATATATAGTAAACAGGTATACCCACTACTACTATCACAAGTCCCGGCCAGGTAAATTTTGGTTTATAAATGAGAAGTATGAACATTATTGTGGAGGCCAGCAGGATGTAGACCGCAGGTATGACCGGGTAACCGAATGCCTTGTACGGCCTTTCCTCGTCAGGTCTTTTAAATCGCAGGACAAAAATTGCAAGGATTGTAAGGACATAGAAGATAAGTACGGCAAACACCACATAATCAAGTAGTTGAGAATAAGATCCGGAAAGACACAGCAGTGACGCCCAGATGAACTGCACCCAGAGCCCGTTTCCCGGAACATCATTATTATTAAGTCTCCCTACCCCTTTGAAAAAGAGCCTGTCGGCCGCCATGGCATAATAGACCCTGGCACCGGAAAGGATCAGTCCGTTATTACATCCGAAGGTAGATATAACAATAAGCACTGCCATTATCAAAGCTGCATAATCGCCAAATATTGTGGAGATTGCTGCCGTTCCAAGCCGGTCGTTCGAGGCGAAAGCCATTCCTCTCTCAATAACGTCAGCTCCCTCCGGGATGCCTCTGAGGGGCATTACCTTGATATATACAATATTGGAGAGGAAGAAGAGAAGGAATGCTATCAGTGTACCCCAGAACAGGCTGAGAGGTAGTGTTCGTCTCGGATTAACCACCTCAGCCGAAGCAAAGGTTATGTTGGTCCATGAATCACATGTGAACAGTGAGCCAACCATTGCCATACCAAGGGCTACCACTATCATAATGCCGCTTATGGGAGTCACAAGACCTGTGGCTTTATCAAGAGATGCTGCCTGCCAGAAATAGCCTGAACTGGCCTTGAAGCCTTCTGTTCCTGCAAAAAAGAAACCGGCAAGAAGAAGCAGAATCAGAATTACCACTTTAGTGAATGTGAATGTATTCTGCACAAGTTTTCCGGTCCTGATCCCCCGCGAGTTTATCCAGGTAAGCAGAGCCAGTGAAGCGATGGCGATGAGGTGAACTGACGAGAATTTTACCGGGCCGGCACTGAATAGAATATTGCTTTCGCTGATCCATGGTATAAGAACACCGGAGAACTTCCCGAACGCCATGGCCACAGCAGCTATTGTACCTGTCTGTATAACCAGAAAAAATGTCCAGCCATAAAGAAAACCAACCAGCGGGTTGTAAGCCTCCCGGAGGTATACATATGTACCACCGGCTTTAGGCATCATTGTTGCCAGCTCACCGAAGCTCAGGGCGCCCATCACGGTCATAAACCCGGTTATAAGCCATGCGACAAGAAGCCAGCCGGGTGAGCCGAGTGTACGAGCCATGTCGGCACTTACGATAAAAATACCTGAGCCTATCATTGAGCCAATGACAATAGCCGATGAGTCAACAAGGTTCAGACTCTTCCTGAAGGTGTGAGGGTTCTGTTCTGACATCTGATACTGAATTTGAATACCGAAAATAGATATTAAAACTCAATAACCATATATGTCAAGAAGATAAATCAGTGAAGCCATAGAGGCGCTGCCGCCCTGCAACTCCCTGATGTTAACCTGTTCAAAGGTATCATTGGCTGAATGATGGTACCAGAAGTATCTTTGTATGTCAGGAATATAACCTATCTGGAGGGCTCCCAGTTGTTTGAGCGGGGCTATGTCGGACCCTCCGCCTCCCTGGTCAAAATCCCTGATATTATATGGTTCAAACCATTCAGCGAGGCTCTGCAGCTTCAGTAGTCTTTCACCGGAAGCATCAAATGCAAACCCCCGGGGTGCCATCACTCCCCTGTCAGACTCAATTGCTGCATAGTGTACCTCTCCTCTTTCCATTGCATGGGCAGCATATGCTCTGCCACCGGTACCTGTCATCTCCTCATTCATGAACATGACAGCCCTGACGCTCCTCCGTGGCCTGATGCCCAGTTTACTGAAGAGTCTTATGACCTCAATGCTCTGCACACACCCGCCGGCGTCATCATGTGCTCCCTCGCTGTTGTCCCAGGCATCAAGGTGTCCTCCTACTGTGATAAATTCACCGGGCTTTTCAGAACCAGATATCTCTCCTATCACGTTATATGATACAGTATCGGGAAAGTTACGGCAGGTCAGCAGCAGTTGTATCGTCAGACCAGGATCAGCTTTCAGTGCTTCCGAAAGGATCCCGGCATCAATTGTTGATACAACAGCAGCAGGTATAGGTTTTACATCTTCGGCATATCTGGTTACTCCGGCATGAGGAAAGTCGTTCAGGGCATGGGTGACCGATCTCACGATCACAGCAGCCGCGCCGTAGCGTGAAGCCTCTGAGGGGCCCTGTGTGCGCTGGTTAACGGCTCCCCCGTACCCTGCAAATGTATTGATCACCGTTTTATCTACCGGCCTGTTGAAGAATACAATTTTCCCTTCAATGGTTTCCTTTCCCAGTCTGGCCAGTTCATCGAACGAGTGAACTTCAACTACTCCGGCAGTAAGACCCTCCGTTGAAGTTCCTGCTGAAAGGCCCAGGGCCGCTATTGTCAGCTCCCTTCTTCCGAATGTTTCCGAGATTATGGCTGCCTTCTCCTCACCTCTTTCCCAGTGTGGCACAGTAACCTCCTGCAGCCAGACCGTATCGGCTCCGGCATCAGTCAGGGCCTGACGCGTATACTCCACCGCAAGCAGCGCCTCCTTTGATCCGGGTATCCTGCCTTTGGTGTTTTTGGTGATATAGCGCAAATGATGATAGGCAGTAGTATCATTCAGAGCTTCGCTGAAAATGGCTCTGATAACCGAATCAGGCTTTTGGGCTTCAGCCTGTGAAACAAGCAGCAGAGTTATAATAAGCGCAAAATGTCTAGGCGTCAATGTTTGCATACTTTGCGTGCTTCTCTATAAACTCTCTGCGCGGCGGCACCTCGTCACCCATAAGCATGGAGAAGATATGATCTGCCTCTGCGGCGCTCTCAATTGTCACCTGCCGCAGTGTCCTTGTCTCAGGATTCATTGTTGTTGACCAGAGCTGCTCGGCGTTCATCTCACCAAGACCCTTGTAACGCTGTATTGTAACACTTGAATCCTTGCCCTGTCCCATCTCTTTCACCGCCGCCTCACGTTCCTCCTCATTCCAGCAATACTTCTCTGCCTTGCCTTTCTTGACAAGGTAGAGCGGAGGGGTTGCAATATAAATGTTGCCGTTCTCAATCAGTTCATGCATGTAGCGGAAGAAGAAGGTCATTATCAGGGTTGTGATATGTGAACCGTCTACGTCGGCATCAGTCATTATTATCACCTTGGCATACCTCAGTCCGGTGACATTAAGGGCTTTGCTGTCATCCTCGGTGCCGATGTGCACACCCAGGGCAGTGAATATATTTTTGATCTCTTCGTTATCGTATATCTTATGCTGCATAGCCTTCTCTACGTTCAGAATCTTTCCTCTCAGGGGAAGGATAGCCTGGAATCGGCGGTCACGGCCCTGTTTGGCCGTACCTCCTGCTGAGTCTCCCTCAACAAGGAAAATCTCAGATACAGCGGGATCACGGTCAGCACAGTCTGCAAGCTTACCAGGTAATCCTGAGCCGGAGAGGACGTTCTTGCGCTGTACCAGCTCGCGTGCCTTGCGGGCAGCATGTCGTGCCGTAGCCGCAAGAATGACCTTCTGTACTATCGACCTCGCATCCTTCGGGTTCTCCTCAAGATAGTTGCTCAGGGCGGTGCTGACGGCTACGTCAACAGCTCCCATGACCTCTGAGTTACCTAGCTTTGTCTTGGTCTGACCTTCAAACTGCGGCTCGGCTACTTTTACAGAGATAACAGATGTAAGACCTTCACGGAAATCGTCGCCGTTGATATCAAATTTCAGTTTTGAAACCATGCCTGAGTCCTCAGCGTACTTCTTCAGTGTGCGCGTCAGACCCCTGCGGAATCCGGCAAGATGTGTACCACCCTCAATGGTGTTTATATTGTTAACGTATGAGTGTACATTCTCAGAGAAAGATGTGTTGTATTGCAGGGCCAGTTCTACAGGCATCTCACCCTTGTCATAATTTATGTAAATGATCTTGTCAATAAGCCTCTCGCGGTTGACATCCAGATATTCAACAAATTCAGGGAGGCCTCTCTCTGAATAGAATCTCTCAGTCACCGGGTGCAATCCGTCGCCGTTCTCAACCATCTCACGCCTGTCTGTCAGGGTCAGGAGTATGTTCTTATTAAGAAAAGCCAGTTCCCTGAGACGTGCTGCGAGTATCTCGAATTTGAACTCGGTAACCTGGAAAATGGTATTGTCCGGGATGAAGGTGGTACTTGTACCTGTTGTTTCAGCCACGCCAATCTCATTCACCGGGGTAACAGGTTTCCCCCTCTCATAGGTCTGTGACCATCTCTTGCCCTGCCTCTTCACCTCAACTGTAAGGCGTGCGGAGAGTGCATTGACACATGATACACCAACACCGTGCAGACCGCCCGATACCTTGTATGAGTCCTTGTCAAATTTTCCGCCGGCATGTAACACTGTCATCACCACCTCGAGAGCTGAACGCTTCTCCTTTTCATGCATCTCCACCGGTATTCCACGGCCGTTATCCACGACGGTAATCGAGTTATCCTCATTAATTGTGACATCGATACGATTGCAGTAGCCGACAAGAGCCTCATCAATGGAGTTATCAACCACCTCATATACAAGGTGATGCAGCCCCTTAAGCCCTATATCGCCTATATACATGGCCGGCCTTTTCCTTACGGCTTCAAGCCCCTCAAGCACCTGAATACTGTCGGCTGAATAATCATCAACATCATTAGTCCTCTTCCTCAGTTCCTCATTACTCATTTCAGAAATAGTTTACTTTGTAAATCAAGCTGTTAAACAGCTGATAATATGTTATTTATTAAATCATGCAAAGGTAATAAAACATACGGATTTTACCTTCATTCAGGCAACAATTTGATCACATAGATATGAACAATCTGTGAGACCTCAGAACTGGTCACAGACTGTAGGTAATACCTCCCAGTATCATGAAGTTATGGGCCGGATAATAATTCCATTCATAATACTTCTTATACGAGAGATTATTGGCCCGGACCCAGAATGACAATGCCTTTGTGTATCTGTACTCTGCTCCCAGGTTCAGGTTGGGATGCATCTCCAGTTTCACCACTTTTTCAGGAGCCTTTACAAGAGCATGCCGCTGTCCGATAAGTGTTATCCCGGCCGAAGCGATGATTTTGTTCCTGAGGTTGTATTCAGTTCTGAAGGTACCATCCCAGTCAGGTCTGTGCCATGCATACTCCTGGCCGCTGAGAGAATACCTGTAGTAGTTTCCGTTGAGAGCGAATGTGAGCTTACTGTTGAATGGATAGCTCATTTCCCCGTGTACCCTGAGTATATCACCGTCATCATAAACCGGCAAAAAATAATTACCCACTCCCAGGGTGTCGTTCATAAAAAGAAGCAGATCATCAGAGAGTGTATAGCTTACGCTCAGTGCGTAGGTTGCAGATACGTTCATGTTTCCCGAGAGTCCTGCCGCGATCCTCAGCTTATTGTCCGTGTTTCGGAGTGTAAAGAGCGTGTCTCCGGGGAGGAGATGGGGATTTATATAAGCCGTTGTCTTTGCCTGGTTGTTGTCAAGGGAACCGTCAATTGATGCATTAAATCTCAGGAACTCAGGTATGATCCTGAACGTAAATGAGATATCCGGATAGAAGTACATGTAAGGTTTGATATCACCACCTGAAAGCGGGTCATAATCCTCCTTTATGTCAGCTACAATCCTGACCCCAAAACGGAACCGCCATTCTTCAGTACCTTTTGTGATATAGGGTGCAAGTGAGAGAAGATTCCTGGCTTTGGTGTCAATTGACCGGGAAAAGATCCACAGGTCATAATCAACAGTTGCCCCGCCATAGAATCCAAACATATTCTTTCCACCCTTTAAACTTAGGCCCGGGTTATGCTGTGTACCATCACCGGCTCTTGAGAAGAGATTATATTTCAGGGTCGCATCCCAGTTCAGGTCACTTGAGTCAGGCTCCATGGTAAAATACCTGACCCTGCCTGTCAGATCATAGTAGACTGACCTGATATCATCCTTCTCCGGTTCCCAGCCTGGAATGTCTGTATCGTAACCATAGGCGTACCTTGTCATCTGTCTGAAATCGATGTCAGAGTCAAGCCGGCTCCGCTTATAGTATTTCTTCCCGTACAACAGAGCCTGATTGTCCATGAAACCAGAATAAACTATGTCATCATTTTCCAGCGTCATCCTTCCACCTGAAAGAAAACTCCTGGTATAAAGTCCTATTGTATGATCTTTGGATCTGTCGTTTGTCAGGCTTAACTCAAGGAACGGCGTCAGATAGGTTCCGAGACCAAGGTTGACATACCCCTTCTGCAACCCGGGAAGAGGATCCGGTGAGAGCGCTGCGGACTTGATAGGACTTACCTTGTACTCAGGAACAAAGGTCCCTGGAACAAACTCATAATTAAAATCGATCCTGACCTTGGATGTATCGTCAGCAGCTGGCATAACGGCTCTTTTTGTTGCCTCCTGAAGAGCAGGCTTGTAAGGATTGTACAGCGTAACTGACCTTTTGATACTCTCCTCCTGTGTCTGGCCTGATGCTGTCACCGATAAGAGAAGTGCAGCAAGTATGATATATGGTTTCCTGTTCATCGCTTTTTCTTTTTTATCTCTTTTCAGTTCTGTGTTACCTGGCCATTTCCAGCCGTGTCACCGGATTGAGATTCGGGTGTCAGTGCTGAGAGTTTGCTGCGGGCCTCATCTATGATGCCGTCATTTTTAACAGTGTAATAGTCAATAAGGCTCTGAAGGGTAGCTTTGGCCTGGAATGTGTCGCCTTTCTTTACCGCAATATCTGACATAAGAATGAAGATCCTGCCTTTCCAGAAGGTATGAGGGGAATTCATATCGATAAAGTCATTTACCTCTTTTTCGGCTCCGTTAACATCTCCTGACAGCCACAGCAGTTCGGCAACATGGTACTTCGATTCAGCACCGTAGATAGTAGCCACCTCATAACCGACTCTGCGATAGTCGTCCAGGGCATCCTCATTTCTGCCAAGCCGCTGGTTAGCCTTTGCAGTATAGAAAGTGGCTTCCCGTGCCAGCTCCTCAGTAAGTTTTTCAGACCCAAGAACCAGCTCTGCTGCAGTGATGACCTTCTCTGGTTCCTCTGTCTTTACTGCTGCACGCATCATACCCAGGTATGAATACATCCTGTTTTCAGGGCTCGTCGATTCACTGCTCAGGGTCTCATAGAGTGAATATGAACGGCGATAATCCTCCTTGCCAAAAGTTATTGATGCGGCACCAAGCAACGACTGCTCCATGAACTGATTGTTACCGACATCAACTACTGCAAGGAAGAGTTCAAGTGCCTCATCAACATTGCCTGATCTGTTGAGACAGTCAGCCAGGTAGAATTTTGCATTGGTTGCAAAGCTGCCTCCGGGGAACTCGGTAAGGTAACTGCGAAATATCTGTGATGACCTTTCACAATTGCCCCTGACATACTGATTCTCACCTGAGATATATGTCATTGAGTCACGAGTGGAAGCCTCTATATCGCCAAACCCCTGTACGGTCTTCATGTAGGCAAAGTAACTGTCAATGTCATCCATGTCGCTGTATGCATTCCTGAGACCGTTCACTGCATTGCGTGCTTCCGGTGTATTGCCGAAGCTCTCTATTACTTTCCTGAACTGTGCTACAGCCTTTGGATTATCACCTGCATTGTAGTAGATCAGCCCGAGCTGAACCATTGCAGGTGGTACAAACTGGCTGTTACTGTGCCGTGCAATTATTCCGGTAAAGTCGGCTTCGCCCTTTGCAGGCTCTTCAAGTGCCACCCATGCCCTGCCGCGTTCAAAGAGTGCATTGGGGACATATGCAGATTTTGGAAATTTATCAATAAGTGCCGTCAGTGTTGCTACCTTGGCCTCGTTGTTGTTGCTGAGCCCCTGGGCAAACCCCTTCTGGAACATGGCATAATCGGCATCCAGCCTGGCATAATCAATCACCTTGTCATAATAAGCTATTGCTGAGAGATAATCGGCTGTTATGTAGTAACAGTCAGCAATACGGTTGCGGGCATCAGCAGCTATATCTGACCGTGTCTCCTCATCAACCCTGCCGTTGAAGGCAGCAAAAAGAGGGAGCGCACGTTCGTATTCACCCTCATTGAAATAAACATACCCCAGGTTGTAATCGACCAGATCGTACTCGGGCAGCGCTGCTGCGCCGGGTAGCTGCCTGAACAGTTCCCAGTTGCTGCGTGCCTCATCACTATTGCCAAGCCGGTAGCTGGCCTCACCTCTCCAATAGAGCGTCTGTGCCCTGACTGAGGCATTCATCTCCTTATATTTAAGCGACTTGTCAAACATTGTCACAGCATCGGCATACCTCTTGGTCCTGAAATGCTCAATCCCCCTGAAATAGGCCACTCTCTGGTAGGCATCCTTTAGCTGGTCATTCTTGTTGTTTATCTTGTCAAGAGAGTTCAGTGCCGCCTGGTAGTTTTTAAGCCTCATATATGCGGAGACCAGATAGTTGTAAGCCTCGGTCACATTCTCCGAACCTGGATAGGTTTCAATATAATTGTGCAGTGCCTCAATCCCTTCACCGAACGGTGAGTAGGAATTCTCATAGGCCAGTTTGGCAAAATTGAATAAAGCCTCCTCCTGTATTGTCTTGTCATAGTTCATGCCTGAAGCACCTGAAAAGGCAAGCTGGGCCTTCTTCTTGTCGTTTTTCTTCAGATAGCATGACCCAAGCATGTAATATGAGTTTTGCGTAAGTATGTCGCTCTTTCCGGCCACCTCGGTAAATAGTTTTGTCGCCTTGTCATACTCGCCGGTCTGATAATAGCAGTATGCCAGTTCATACTTATCGTTCCTGTCACTGAGGCGAGTGTCAGCGGTGAATTTCTCGAGCCAGGGTATTGCCTCGCTGTAGTTTCCCTTCTGGAAATGTGCATCGCCAATGAAGCGGTAAAGCTCTATCTCCCTGTTTTTACCTGCCTGTTCAATCAGAGAGGGGGCGATAGCCAGAATGCCGTCATAATTCTTGTTGATGTAATATATCTGCACAATATAGAAGGGGACTACTCCGCCAAAGGTCTCGTCACCCTGCAAACGTTCAAAACCCTCAAGTGCGGTTTTATAAAAACTGTGTTCGTACGCAATGCAGGAGTGATAATAAAGCGCAGGCGACGTATAATCGGTATCAACATCAGTTATCTCAGCGAAAAGCATCATGGCTCTCTTCTTGTCTCCCTTCATATAATGCGAATAACCAAGTTTGAAGAGATACTCGGGGAGACTCTTGCCAGTGAGACTCAGCCGGTCAGTCTGCTCAAACCATTCTATGGCACATGTGTAGTTGCGTTGCTGATAACAATACAATCCTGATTCGAACCTGGCCTGGTTAAGCATCGGACTCTCACTATTGGAAATAATAAAGTTCTGCATCCGGTATTCTGCATCCGGACTCATCAGGCGCATTGAAGCCAGAGCAGCATGATATTCAGCATCAGCCCTGGGCTGCGATTTTCCTGAATTGTCTGCCGCAAGCCACTTGTCGAACAGTTCAATGGCCGTTGCATACTTTGCCTTGCCATACATTTCATAGCCATTGTTCAGCAGTGAGGTCAGTTCCTCACCCGTGAACGAGGACTGCGCCCTGAGAGCTGTACCGGTTGTGAGGACCACAGCAACAATGATTACCAATATCTTTCTGTTCATAACTATATCATTTCTTTAGCCTCAGTTAATAGAAAACTGCCTGCAAAACATTCTCTGCAGATAATTACCTGATTAACAATTTTTTGCACTGATTTTTTGGTGCAAATTCATCTCAGGTAAAAATACAACTATAAAACAGCGAGGGAAGCTCTTTATTGCTCATTTTATCAACATCACTGCATGTGATTGTTAATTCTTTTTTAATTTGCGGGAAAAGTGAGAGCCATGCATGAGACTGAACCCCTTGACACAATAATTGAACTGAAGAGTTGTTCAATCATGCAGCAGGACCACCTTGTTCTTGCTGAAGTGAATCTGAAGGTTGACAAGGGTGAGTTCCTTTATCTGGTAGGCAGGGTGGGAAGCGGCAAGACATCACTCTTCCGTACTCTTAACGGACAACTGCCGCTTAGAGAAGGTGAGGGATGGGTCGCCGGGTTCAACCTCCGCAGACTGAAAAAGCGCGATATACCTTTACTGCGGCGAAAACTTGGGATCGTATTCCAGGACTTTCAGTTACTCACTGACCGGACTGTACACGACAACCTGGAATTCGTCCTGAAGGCAACAGGATGGACAAACAAAGAAGCCACGGAGACACGAATCGGGGAGGTGCTGGAAAAAGTCGGACTCCAGACCAAAGGGTTCAAGATGCCACACCAGCTGTCAGGGGGAGAGCAACAGAGAATTGTCATCGCACGGGCGCTGCTCAATGACCCTGATATAATACTGGCTGATGAACCAACCGGTAATCTTGATCCGGAAACATCTGAGGATATTCATCTGCTGCTCCGCAGTATCAGCGATAACGGAAGAGCAGTTATAATGTCTACTCACAAACACGCACTTATAAAGAAATACCCCGCAAGGACACTGCATTGCGAGAATGGGATGATTACGGAAAAAGGCCTGTCAGATGAGGAGATTGAACTGCTGATATGATCATCATAACAGTCATCATGGCCCTGAAACAGATCACCCCTGTCAGATCTAATTACTTACTCTGACCGAAGCGCGGCTGACTGAATAAGCAGAAAAGAAACCTATAGCACCGTTACTGATATTTCCTTTAACATTGGCAGGAGGGCCGCTGAAGAGAGGATTTGACCCTCGTAATTCTGCCTGGGCCTCCTGAAGAAAGTTGAAGTATTCCTTACCCAGGCTATTCAGCTCAACTGTAACTGTGTCACCCGCCACAAGCCTCTCGTACTCAGAACTCTGATCAAGAAAGTAAATAGAAGTGCCATTGGCATAGGTTCCGTTTATGAATTTATCATCAGTCACAAACCAGTCATTGATCGATGTACTGACAAGCCTGTTATTTCTCGAGACAAGGAAACGATAATACTCTGCCG
>JALOMO010000136.1 GCA_025455395.1 Bacteroidales bacterium | reverse complement strand
TGATTGACAACGAACAGGATCTCTCAGGGCTTCCCGATGGTCTGAGGGCCCAGGCTGCCGCTGCCGCCAAGGCAAAAGAGATGGAAGGCACGTGGCTCTTCACCCTGCAGGCTCCCAGTTATTTTCCTTTTATGACCTATGCTGATAACCGGGCTCTCAGGGAAAAGATGTTCAGGGGTTACATGATGCGCGGGAATAACGGCAATGAACATGATAACAACCAGATACTGGCTGACATTATCAGGCTTCGCGTCGAAAGATCAAGGCTGCTCGGATATGAAAGCCATGCCGATTATGTGCTTGAACGGAATATGGCCAAAGAACCTGAGACTGTACTGAACTTCCTTGCACAGATATGGGCGGCAGCCCTCCCGGTGGCGAAGGCTGAGGCTGCAGCACAGCAGGAATTGATTGACAGGGAGGGGGACAAGTTTAAACTTGAACCCTGGGACTGGTTCTACTACACCGAAAAGATCCGCAAGGAGAAGTATGATCTGAGCGATGAGGAGACGAAACCATATTTCTCAGCCAAAAATGTGACTGAAGGGATGTTTTATGTTGCCAAAAGGCTATACGGGCTGGAGTTCAGCGAAAGGAATGATATTCCGCTGTATCATCCTGATGTAAAGACTTTTGAGGTAAAGCGTGACAACAAGCATGTAGGCATACTGATGATTGACTATCATCCCCGCGCTTCAAAACGGGGCGGTGCATGGTGCAGCCCCATGAGGCCACAGAGGCTCGATGAAAAAGGCAAATTCGTCACCCCGCTGGTTAGCATGGTGACAAACTTTACTCCTCCCTCAGGAGACACACCGTCACTTCTCACCCCTGATGAGGCCAGCACACTCTTCCATGAGTTCGGTCATGCCCTTCACAACCTGCTTTCCAACACTGAGTACACCAGCGGCACATCACGCGATTTTGTTGAGCTTCCCTCACAGATTATGGAACACTGGGTATTTGAACCAGAGGTGCTGAAGGTATATGCAAAACACTACCAGACAGGCGAAGTCATTCCTGATGCACTCATCGAAAAGATTGAAAAGGCAGGCAAGTTCAACCAGGGCTTTATCACGGTCGAATACCTTGCAGCATCATCTCTTGACATGGAGTACCATTCACTCACCGAACCCGTTGAGATCAACATCGGCGAGTTCGAGAAGAAAGCGATGGAAAAGTACGGTCTCATAAGCGAGATCATTCCCCGCTACAGGTCAACATACTTCAATCACATCATTGGCGGCTACGCAGCCGGATACTACAGCTACATCTGGTGTGAGCAGCTTGATGCTGATGCATTCAAGGCTTTCAAGGAGACCGGAGACATCTTCAACAAGGAGGTTGCTGACCGTTTCGAGAAGGAGATACTTGCCCGGAAGGGATCAAAGGATGAGCTTGAGATGTGGATAGCCTTCAGAGGGCGCGAGCCAGGTATTGAGGCACTGCTTGAGAACCGTGGCCTGATAGCCCAATAGAACAATGATTCTATTCCTGAGGTTGCATAGGGCAATCATACCCGTATTGATCTCATTACTGCTCTTTTCATGCCAGAGGAGCGGGACTCCTGTTATGGTCGTCAAGGGTGTGCTTGACCTTCGGCATATTGAACAGGGAGATGAGTTCAGCGTGAAGATGAATGGGGAATGGGAGTTTTATTTCAATAAATTCCTCTCCACATCTCAACCGGGTGACGGCGACAGTCTTAAACCAGACTGCTATGGCTCTGTTCCTGCCTACTGGTCAGATTACAGGATTGGCGGGCAGAAACTGCCTGGTTTTGGTTTTGCAACCTACAGGGCAATAGTACTGCTCCCCTCAGGATACCGTGACAGGCTGGGCATTGACATGCCTGTCTTTGACTCCTCATTTGAGATTAGCATCAACGGCGTTACTGCGGCCAGGAACGGCACTCCTGGCCGCACCAGCGCTGAATCGATCCCCGCTTACGAACCTCTTTTCTTCAGCTATGTGCCAAAGAGCGATACATTGGATATCATCATTAAGGTCTCCAACTTTGAACATCGCAGAGGTGGATTCTGGATGCCTCTCAAGATAGGTTCATTCCAGGCTATTCAGTCAAACTTCACAAACCAGTGGTTCACCTCAATAGCCGTCACAGGAATGCTCTTCGCCTCTTTCCTCTTTTTCTTTATTTTTTACCTGCTTGACAGGAGAAATACCAAACTCCTGATGTTTTCGCTTCTGACACTGGGATTAGCATTAAGACCGTTCTTCTCCTCCCCTTACCTGATCTCTATACTCGATGTTGAAAACTGGTACATGATAGTGCGGGGAGAATACCTTATTCTGCTCCTGATGGTAATATCAGGTGCATGGTTTTCATACTTTATCTATCCGACATCTGGCTTCAGAACAGTCACCCTGGCAACAAGTGTCGTCTGCTTCATATTCATAATTCTTGTTATGAGCTCCCCGGTCTATGTTTTTGCCTACTCAGTCTTTCTCATACAGCTCTTAGCCTTAACGATTATAATATATGCGCTCGTGATGAGCCTCAGGGGAATGCTAAAGGGAAGGTGGGTAGATACTGTCTATTTTTCTGCCATTGCTGCGATGGGATTCGGGACAATGGCAGATATCCTTCTCGCGAATGGTCTTGAGGAGAACCAGCAGGTTTATATTCTCTCGTTCATGATGATGGTATTTGTGTTTCTCCAATCCACCCTTCTTATACGTGACTGGGTTAAGTCAGCCAGGGAAAGGGAGAATCTTGCACACCAGCTTGAGGAGCTGAACCGTAATCTTGAGACAAGGGTTGATGCCAGAACTAAGGAACTGAGGGATAAGAGTGTGGAACTAAATGCCCGCAATGAGCAGATTGCGCTTCAGAATAAAAAGCTCTCGGAAACCGTAGAACTGAAGAATAAGATATTCTCGGTAATATCGCATGACCTGAGAAGCCCTGTGGTGAACATCCTGTATACACTCAACATGATAAGAGAGGAAGAGCACAAGGATAAGACTGATGCACTGGCTGCATCAGGCATTCAATACTCTCAGATGGTGATCAACCTTCTTGAGAATATGCTTGTATGGGGAAGAGGACAGGAAGATATGATTCGTTATTCGCCCGCGGCAAATGACATGGCAGACGTCATCCTGACCAACATGAGTATCCTTAAGGAAAGCGCTGACAGGAAAGAAATTGCACTTAACTTCACCCAGGTTGGCAGATCAACTGGATGGTTTGACAGGGATCTTATGGACATCGTTGTAAGGAACCTCCTCTCCAACGCAATCAAATATACGTATCACGGAGGCAGGGTGGCAATCCACCTGAAGGAGAGAGAGGATAAACATGAAGGACTTATTATAAAGGTATCTGACAACGGCACCGGGATGAGTGAAGAGCTACAGAAAAAACTCTTCACCGGCTCATATGTTCCGACTACTTTCGGAACCGATCAGGAAAAGGGCACTGGTCTGGGACTCAAGCTTGTGCATGAACTGGTCACAATCAGCAGAGGCACAATCTCGGTGGAGAGCACTCCGGGAAGCGGCAGCTGTTTCACAGTCAGCCTGCCTGGGAATGAGAGGGTCAGAAAGAGAGATACTCGCTGACAAACAGAATTTATAAAGCTGTCAGTGCTGCAAGACCTTTGATATCCTTTAAAACTACATTTCGGCGGTCAACAGAAATAAGACCGTCTTTTTCCATACCTCTCACAACCCTTGCCAACGACGGACGGGTGACACCGAAATAATCAGACAATTCCTTCTGAGTCTTGT
Organism: Bacteroidales bacterium; assembly: GCA_025455395.1. Classification (GTDB taxonomy): domain Bacteria; phylum Bacteroidota; class Bacteroidia; order Bacteroidales; family VadinHA17; genus SR-FBR-E99. The sequence continues at coordinate 3,761 of JALOMO010000136.1, read as the reverse complement.
CAACCGTCACACGTCCTGTTGAATACCCCGGCAGAGAAGTCAGGTAATGAGCATACTTCCCTTTTATCGTATGAAACGAGAGAAATCTCAGTCTGTCTGAGAGAAAGAGTGCCTTTGTGCAGACTACATTAAGATAGTTGGCAAGAATCTTCTTCTCCTTTTGCATCAGCGAGAGGTAATCAGCTCTGTCAATTACCAGTATCTCTGAATCATTGTTTGCTGTAACGCTGACCGGATACCTGGACTCTGTACCATAGATAAAGGCAGCTGCCAGAGCCTGCGGAGGATTGATATCCTCAATCTTCACAGTACGGCCGGAGATATCCATCATCTCGCCTCTCATGCTGCCAGATAGTATTATCATCACTGATGAGATCTCCTCACCGCTGAGCGCAGCCATCGTTCCCGCAGGATAATGCTTCACCCTGTAAGTTATCCCTGAAAGGAGTTTTTCTATCTCCGACTCGGTTAATCCTCTGAAAAGAGGTGACCGTACCAATACGGAAAGCTGCATAGATTTTTTTTGTATGAAATTAATAAAACCCGGCGATTGTAACATATGTTACACTTATTATCATTCCGGTGTAGCAATTTTGTATCGAAATCAAATCACTAAATATGGAAAGAGACATAATTAAAATAGATGAGGAGAAGTGCAACGGTTGCGGACTCTGTGTGCCCAACTGCCACGAAGGGGCCCTTCAGGTAATTGACGGGAAAGTAAGACTTGTATCTGAACTAATGTGCGATGGTCTGGGTGCATGTATCGGTCACTGTCCGGAAGATGCGATAACAATTGAGAAGCGGGAGGCAGAGCCCTATAGTGAGTCGGCTGTCCTCAGAGAAATGATCTCAAAAGGCCCGAATACCGTTATAGCCCATCTTAAGCATCTTAAGGATCACAAAGAGTATGAATACCTGAAAGAGGGAGTGTCATGGCTTCAGGCCAATAAGAGTATGATCTCTTTCGATGTCGATCAGGTTATAAGTACCGTTCATAACCATGGCAGGCCACAACCGGGAGCTGTTCAGAATATGGGTCACCATCATCACGGGGGGGGCGGTTGCCCGGGAAGCAGTGAAAGGGTTATCGCTGCACCTGTTAAGATGTCACCTGATGCAGATATTCCTTCAGAACTGAGACACTGGCCAGTACAGATGCATCTGATAAATCCAAACGCTCCATTCTTTCGCGGAGCTGATCTTTTGCTGGCAGCAGATTGCGTAGCCTTTTCCCTCGGTTCATTCCATTCAGCCTTCCTCAGGGGCAAGTCACTGGCAATAGCCTGCCCAAAGCTTGACCACGGAGCTGAAATATATATCGAAAAAATTGCCGCCCTAGTTGATGTTGCGAGGGTTAACACCATCACCGTCATGATGATGGAGGTCCCATGCTGCGGCGGGCTACTGCAAATGGTACGCACTGCAATTGAGAAGACAACAAGGAAGGTGCCCGTCAAAATGATTATGGTAAGTATTGACGGAAAGATCCTGCGCGACGACTGGGTGTGACATGATAAATATCACATAGGTATTTATACGCAATTTCATAAATCAGGTATTGGTCTGCCACAATCTAAAGTTTTTTAAGTTACCTTTAGATGCTTAATAACATACAATATGGCAATCGGTACTGGCGAAAAAGCAGAAAGCGCAAAGTATTATTTAGGCCTTGACATAGGGTCCGTTTCGCTCAATACAGTCGTTTTGGATGATAATTACGGTGTACTTGAGGAGCACTATGATTACGTTTATGGAAAACCCTTTGAAGTGCTTCTTGAAAGGCTTTCATCTGTACTGGAGCGATACAGCCCGGCATCAATAAAGGGATTTACCCTTACCGGTACGGGAGGAAAGCTTGCAGCAAGCCTCATTGGCGGCTTATTCGTAAATGAAATAATAGCTCAGGCAACATCGGCAGGAAGACTCTACCCTGACGCAAAGACCGTTATTGAGATTGGTGGTGAAGATTCAAAGCTGATAGTCCTTGACCGGGAGCCTGGTGAAGATCATGCAAGGCTTGTCGACTTTGAGATGAACAGCATATGTGCGGCCGGCACAGGCTCTTTCCTTGATCAGCAGGCAAGGAGGATTGGCGTCCCGATCATACACGAGTTCGGGGAGATGGCATTAAAATCAGTCAATCCGCCCCGTATTGCCGGCAGATGCAGTGTCTTTGCAAAGAGTGACATGATCCATCACCAGCAGATCGCAACACCGCTTCATGATATCGTTGCAGGCCTCTGTTTCGCACTTGCACGTAACTTCCGCAGCACAGTTGCACGGAGCAAAGAGATCAAGAGACCGGTGATCTTCGCAGGGGGTGTGGCTGCCAACAAAGGAATGGTAAGAGCATTCAGGGAGGTGCTTGACCTGAATGAAAACGAACTGATCATTCCCGTCCACCATGCTTCCATGGGTGCCATAGGCGCCGTAATGTATGCTCACTCGAACGGGCTGGAAATGCACCATTTCAAAGGTCTGACAGAGCTTGAAGCATATCTGAAAAACAATGCCACTACCTTTGTCAGCCTCCCGCAACTTAAGGAATCAGAGGCTCTCTATAACAAAGAGGTACGATTCAGGCAAAACGGAGGAGAGAGAATCAAGGTCTTCCTTGGAATAGATGTGGGCTCGCTGAGCACCAATGTTGTGCTGATAGACGAAAAACATAATGTCATAGCAAGACGATACCTCCCGACGGCAGGTAAACCACTGGAAGCCATACAGAAAGGCATGACAGAGATATATGACGAGGTAGGTGAGCATGTTGAAGTCATAGGGGCAGGAACTACCGGGTCAGGCCGCTACCTCACAGGTGATTTTATTGGTGCTGACACTATCCAGAATGAGATAACAGCCCAGGCTACTGCTGCTATCGATTATGACCCGACTGTTGATACGATCTTTGAGATTGGCGGGCAGGATTCAAAGTACATCAGTATCGAAAACGGTGTGGTTGTTGACTTTGAAATGAACAAGGTCTGTGCAGCAGGTACAGGATCGTTCCTTGAAGAACAGGCTGAAAAACTCGATATCAAAATCGTTGAGGAGTTCGGGTCCTTGGCACTAAAATCTGAGTCACCGGTTAAGTTAGGTGACCGTTGTACTGTTTTCATGGAATCAGACCTGAACTCATTTATGCAGAATGGTGCAAAAAATGATAATCTTGTCGGAGGTCTCGCATACTCGATAGTATATAATTACCTCCAGAAAGTAGTTGCAGACCGCAGGGTGGGCAACAAGATTTTTTTCCAGGGCGGTGTTACAAACAATAAAGCCGTGGTGGCCGCCTTTGAACAGGTTACCGGAAAGAAGATCACCATCCCTCCGCACTTCGATGTAACAGGAGCTATCGGGGCAGCTATCCTGGCACAGAAGGCGATGGCCCCCGGACAAAAAACCACCTTCAAAGGGTTTGCCATACGAAATGCAAAGTACGAAATAAGCAGGTTTGTATGCCAGAGCTGCACAAACCACTGCGAAATAAGAAAAGTAAATATTGCCGGTGAGAAGAAATCCCTCTTCTATGGCGGTCGCTGTGAAAGATATGAGATAGACTCGCGTAAAAAGAGCTCCAACAACATTCCTAATCTGTTCAGGAAACGGATCGAAATGCTGATGGGAGATTTTAAAGAGACAGATACCGGTAAGAAACATACAATTGGTATTCCAAGGGCATTAATGGTCTTTTACCAGCAATTCCCCTTCTGGAGAACCTTCTTTGAGGAACTGGGCTTCAGGGTGGTCATTTCAAGAGA
>JALOMO010000042.1 GCA_025455395.1 Bacteroidales bacterium | reverse complement strand
CTGAACAAGATGAATAACCTCATTCTTGATTGATTCACTGTACGATTTTAATCCTGACATAAGTTTACATTTTATGTAAACCTATTTTAGGACAAGACAATACCACCTCCCCCCTTCCGCCAACTGGCGGATCGGGGTACTCCTCCTGACTCAGGAGGAGAAATAACAACTGTACATCAAACCCCTTAACCTTAACCTCAACCTTAACCTTTACCTCCCTGCTCCCTGCCTTGTCCTCCGTATCCGCCAACTGGCGGAGAAGGAGGACTCCCTGCTACTCCCCTACAACCAGTTGGAACCCACTGCCATGTATGTTCTTGAGAGATATCTGGGGGTCATCACTCAGATACTTTCTGAGCTTTGTTACGTATACATCCATGCTCCTCGCAGTGAAATAGTCATCAGCACCCCAAATCTTCTTCAGGGCAGCCTCACGACTGACGAGTGAGTTGGGCGCCATCGCCAGCATCTCAAGCAACTGCCCCTCCTTTGGCGACAGCTTCCTCTCAATGGTACCCATTGAAAGCGTCCGAAGCCTCGCATTGAAAATGAATTTACCGATCTCGTAAATATCCTTTGAACCATCCTGCGTATCCCTTCGCGAGATAATAGCCTTTATTTTGCAGAGCAGAATGTCAGTATCAAAAGGCTTTGTGATGTAATCATCGGCCCCGACACCATATCCCCTGAGCAGATCCTCCTTTAGCTTCTTTGCAGTAAGAAAAACAATAGGGATAACGGAGTTCATGCTTCTTACTTCAGAGGCTATTGTGAACCCGTCGACGTGAGGAAGCATCACATCAAGAATACAGAGGTCATAAACACCCCTCCGGAACACATCTATTGCCATCTTGCCGTCATCGACGAGATCGACGCTGAAGTCATTTATCTCAAGGTACGACTTTAAAACCGACCCGAAGCTCAGGTCATCCTCAACCAGGAAAATCCTGGCAATTTTCTTACTCATGCCCTTGCATTTCCGTTAAATGGTAGAAACAATGAGAACCGGCTGCCCTTTCCCGGTTCACTCTCAACAGATATGTTACCACCATGGGCATCTGTGATGGCTTTAGCATAATTCAGTCCCAGCCCGAAACCTTTTACATTGTGTATATTGCCGGTGGTTTCACGGTAGAATCTCTCGAAGACACGGCTCTGAACTGCACGCGTCATACCCTTTCCCTTATCTTCTACTACAATTTTGACACCCCTGTCATCAGAAGAGGTACGAACGGTAATCTCCGGTGCATTCTCGGAATACTTGTTGGCATTATCAAGGAGATTGTGTATAACATTGCGAAGGTGCTCCGCATCACCCGCAATGACGCTCCTGTCAGCATCGAGATGCCGCCTGATAACTCCTCCCCTTTCAGTTACCTGTATCTCTACCGTTTCAATGGCCCTGGTAATCACGTCATGAATGTCTGTCTCGCTGAAATCAAACTCCACCTCCTGTCTGTCAAGGGTGGCGATCTGAAGTATCGACTCAACCTGCCTGTTCATACGTGCATTTTCCTTCTTGATCATCCCGGCGAAGTGTCTGACCTTATCCTCATCAGCAATCACCTTATTGTTTGTGATAGTGTCCGCAGCAAGAGAGATGGTGGCAATAGGCGTTTTGAACTCATGTGTCATGTTGTTGATGAAATCTGACTTCATCTCCGATATCTTTTTCTGCGATATAATGAACCATAGACTAAGCGCGAACGTCGATAATATTATGAGTGAGAAAAGCCCCGATCCACCCAGAATAAGTGCAATTGAACCGAGCACATAGTTTGTCTTGTATGGAAAGACTACAGAGATTGTCTCCCCTTTCCTCAGTAACCCTTCTGAAAAAAGGGTGACCTGGTAAGGACTGTTCTTGAACTCTTTCTCTTTAACTTTTGACCAGATGCCATCGGATAGTGAATCACCTCTTATGATGGCAAACTCGAATGGTGTCTCTATTCCTGATGCTGCCAGCTCACTCTTAAGTGTCCGGTTCAGTTCTTGCTTATCAATTGCAAGTTCCTTCTCCCAGACAAACATCTCGGTTATGAGCTGGTTGCTCATTGACTGGAACTCTCCCGCCCTGCGTTGCATCCATTGAATATACTCATCAGATCCTATAACCACCTCCTGTTGCACTGTGGTTCCGGCTGCATCACGGGCAACCTTCATCCTGACTGGCGGATTATTGTTTGTGGCAACAACGATCTCAACAGAATCCTGATCAGAGGCAGAAGAACTTTCGATGGTAAGGCTTCCGGAGAAGCTGCCCTGCATGGTGCCCTGATGCTGCAACCGGGGTGAGACCGGGGAACCGCTAACAAGCTTCTCATTGAGGAAGCTCATACGGCGCGATGTCTCCATTGAACTGGCTGTGTTACGAAGGCTGTTGATTACAAAAAAATCGAACTGATCATTTCTGACCCTGATGGCATTGCCTATCCATGTCACCTGTACCCATATGATCCCACCAAGTGACAAGACCATCAGGAGTATCAGCCCTATGAATTTCCGTTTATTCATGAAGCAAAATTACATATATAAAAATGCCCGCGAATGGTTTTAACTTTTTGTTAACCCGTTTTAACCTGACTTTAACCCTGGTACTGTATTTATAAACTAATTTTGTAACATGACAATTGTAACCACCGGAACAGTCACTGCAGGAGATGAGGAATTCATCTTTCATATGGAAGACGGAAAGGTCATCCATGGTACCGGAAGAGGAAACCGGATGGTATTCATCAGCAGAGATCCGGATGAACCGGATACACCAATAATGAGACACATGAAGGTAATGAACCTTGATGCCGAACCTAAGGAGGGTGTAAGCTACAGCATTTCCATCGACGGGGTGACTGTAAACATCAGAGCGCCGAAAGAGAAGGCAAAAGAAGCAGACCTCATCCTTGCTGAGGTAAAAAAGATACTTGAAATAAAATAGTGTTTGTTTTTGCTGCAGATGCCCTTACCCGGGCGCAGCATTCATTGGTTGGGTTTTTAGGTTAGTTTTGGGTTAGGTTGGGAAGAGACGCGGCAGAGGCGTCTCTTCTTGTTTTGTATCAGCTCATATTCCTGAGAAAAGCCTCCAGACCTTATCATCGGGAAGAGGAGCTTCAACTGTTATTTCCTCTTTCCTGACCGGATGGATGAAAGAGATGCGCCGTGCATGAAGAGATATGCCTCCGCCATCATTTGATCGCTTTGATCCGTATTTGAGGTCACCCCTGACAGGACAACCCGCTGCAGCCAGCTGGGCCCTGATCTGGTGATGCCTGCCGGTATGCAGATCAATTTCAAGCAGGTAAAAACTGGAAGAACGACCAATGATACGATATGATAGAGTTGCCTCCTTTGAACCCTTTACCTCCTTATCATAAACATATGATTTGTTCTGTGATTCGTTCTTCTTGAGAAAGCTGCGCAGCTCACCCTCCTCGGACGGCGGACGCTCGGTGACGATCGCCCAGTAACTCTTCTTTACATCCCTGGACCTGAATAGCTCACTCATACGAGTAAGGGCCTTTGAAGTACGTGCGTAGACGACACACCCGCTCACAGGTCGGTCAAGGCGATGAACGACACCCAGAAAGACATCTCCGGGTTTCTTGTATTTCTCTCCAATATATTGCTTTACGACTGCATCAAGCGGCTCATCACCGGAGCTGTCACCCTGGACAAGATCGGAGCTGCGCTTGTTTACAATAATAATATGATTGTCTTCATATAAGACTGACAGTCCGTTCCGGCTCATTTAATACTGCTCCTTTTCGTTCGGAAAATCACGTGATCTCACGTCTGCTATGTAATTCTGCACCGCTCCCTTTATCTCGTCATGCAGGTTGTGATATCTTCTCAGGAAGCGTGGTGAGAACTCCAGGTTCAGACCAAGCATGTCATGCAGCACGAGAACCTGACCATCAACCTGCGGCCCGGCACCAATGCCTATCACCGGTACCTTTACCGCCTCCGCAACCTCTCCGGCCAGGGCTGCCGGGATCTTCTCAAGCACAATGGCAAAACACCCTGCCTTCTCAATTATCAGGGCATCTTCCTTCAGCTTCCGCGCCTCTTCCTCCTCCTTCGCCCTGACAACATAGGTCCCGAACTTGTGTATCGACTGCGGCGTCAGACCCAGGTGACCCATGACAGGGATCCCGGCTGTGAGTATCCTTTCTATTGACTCGGTAATCTCACGCCCTCCCTCCATCTTTACTGCACTGGCACCAGTCTCCTTCATGATCCTGATAGCCGAAGCAAGCGCCTCACGTGAATTGCCCTGGTATGTCCCAAAAGGAAGGTCAACAACAACAAGAGCCCTTTTCACCCCTCTGACTACAGACGCAGCATGATAGATCATGTTGTCAAGGGTGATCGGAAGTGTGGTCTCAAACCCTGCCATCACGTTCGATGCGGAATCACCAACAAGGATGATATCAATGCCTGACTCATCAAGTATCCTGGCAATTGAATAGTCATACCCGGTCAGCATTGCAATCTTTTCACCCTTGAGCTTCATCTCGTAAAGCACATGGGTGGTTACCTTCTTAACTACTTTATGCACTGACATGATCCTTTGTGTTATTGTCAGAGACAAAGCTACGAAATAAGCGAATGAGTTACACAGAATCACTTTATTTTGAAAATATACTGCCTTTTTGTCATACAGTTAAAAAGCGTTTTCTGATTCCTTTTCAATATATCATGACAGAATTACATAACAGTGTCGCCATTAACAGGGTGGCATAAACATTGTCATAAGGTGAAATATCAGTAATGGAAGTATAAAGAACTAAACATAATAAAATGGGAAAAATTATCGGTATTGACCTTGGAACTACAAACTCATGCGTCTCCGTTATGGAAGGCAATGAGCCTGTGGTGATACCAAACAGCGAAGGCAAAAGAACCACCCCTTCAGTGGTGGCATTCCTTGAGAATGGCGAACGCAAGGTAGGAGACCCTGCCAAGAGGCAGGCTATCACCAACCCGCGTAAGACTGTCTCATCTATCAAGAGATTCATGGGCAGGAGCTATGACGAGGTTACAAATGAGATGAAGAAACTCACATATGAAGTCATACGCGGTGACAATAACACCCCCAGGGTAAAAATTGATGAACGTAACTACTCTCCCCAGGAGATATCGGCTATAGTCCTTCAGAAGATGAAGAAGACCGCTGAGGATTACCTCGGCCAGGAAGTAACTGAGGCTGTTATAACCGTACCTGCTTATTTCAATGATTCACAGCGTCAGGCTACGAAAGAGGCAGGCGAGATCGCAGGACTGAAAGTCAAAAGGATCATCAATGAACCTACAGCAGCTTCACTTGCCTACGGCCTGGACAAAAAATCACAGGATCTGAAGATAGCTGTGTTCGACCTTGGAGGCGGTACATTTGACATTTCAATATTAGAGCTTGGCGACGGCGTCTTCGAGGTTAAATCAACCAACGGCGATACACACCTCGGCGGTGATGACTTTGATAACCTTATCATTGACTGGCTTGCAGATGAGTTCCAGAAGGAAGAAGGCATAGACCTGCGTAAAGACCCGATGGCCCTTCAGAGGCTGAAAGAAGCTGCTGAGAAAGCAAAGATTGAACTCTCAAGCACCTCTAACACGGAGATCAACCTCCCCTATATTATGCCTGTAAACGGAATACCCAAACACCTTGTCAAGAATCTTTCAAGGGCTCAGTTTGAGAAACTCACAGACAAGCTTATCAACTCTGTGATTGAACCTTGCCGTAAGGCTCTTGATGACGCAGGACTTAAGACATCGGATATTGACGAAGTACTTCTTGTAGGAGGCTCAACCCGCATCCCTGCAATACAGCAGATAGTTGAGAAATTCTTCGGGAAGGTACCCTCAAAGGGAGTGAACCCTGACGAGGTCGTTGCCGTAGGCGCCGCCATCCAGGGTGGAGTCCTCACGGGAGAGGTTAAGGATGTTCTGCTGCTTGACGTCACTCCGCTTTCACTTGGCATTGAAACTATGGGAGGCGTTATGACCAGACTGATAGAGTCTAACACAACTATCCCGACAAGAAAGACCGAGACCTTCACCACAGCCAGTGACAGTCAGCCATCAGTGGAGATTCATGTGCTTCAGGGTGAGAGACCGATGGCAACAGGTAATAAGACCATCGGCCGGTTCCATCTTGACGGTATACCACCTGCTCCCAGGGGAATCCCGCAGATAGAAGTAACCTTCGATATCGACGCTAACGGCATTCTGCATGTCTCGGCAAAAGACAGGGGTACCGGCAAGGAACAGAGGATACGTATCGAAGCTTCATCAGGCTTGAGCGACGATGAGATAAAACGTATGCGTGAGGAGGCTAAGGCCAACGAAAATGCCGATAAAGCTACCAGAGAGATGGCTGACAAGATCAATGCTGCTGACAGTATGATCTTCCAGACTGAAAAACAGCTTAAGGAATTTGGCGACAAAATACCGGCTGACAAGAAAGGCCGTATTGAGACTGCCCTCAGCTCATTGCGTGAAGCTCACAAGAGCAGGGACGTGGCCGCCATTGACCGTACACTGGCAGAGATAAACGCCGCCTGGCAGGCCGCCTCAGAGGATATGTACAAAGCCTCACAGGGCGCAGGACAACAGGCAGGCCAGCAGGCAGGCCCAACAGGTGGTGACACTGCCGGAGGCAAACAGGGAGGCGACGAACAGGTAACCGACGTCGACTTCGAAGAGGTAAAGTAAACGTAAAAGAAGTTAGTTGATCTAAAACCGTTTCAGGATTATCTGAAGCGGTTTTTTGTTTTTTGCATAGATTAGCATCCACCACCCCCTCGCTGGCTGTCGCCAGTGAGACCCCTCCTGTCTCAGGAGGGGAAATAACATTTTAACACCATCCCTTCACCTTAACCTTTACCTCAACCTCAACCTCAACCTTAACCTCAACCTTAACCTCAACCTTAACCTCAACCTTAACCTCAACCTTAACCTTTTTTGTATCTTTACCCCAAAGTGATTAAGATGCTCCTCAGATTCGTATTATCTGCCCTTTGCATAGTGCTGCCACTGCTCTCAACCGCACAGAATGTCACTGACACCGAGGGACGAAAGCAGGGCCCCTGGGTCAAACACCATCCCAATGGTAAGGTTATGTATGAGGGTACTTTCATAGATGACAAACCCACAGGTATCTTTAAGAGATATGACACTGATGGCAATATCGTTTCGGAACTGACATATATCGGGAATACAGAGGAGGTCAGGGCCATGTTTTTTTACCCTGACGGACGAAAAGCCGGGGAAGGAACATATCTGAATAAAAAGAAAGAGGGTCAGTGGAAATTCTATCCTTCAACGGAACCCCAATACATGATAAGCGAGGAGTATTATCACGATGATATAAAACACGGGCTCGCACGTAAGTTTCACCCTGACGGAACCCTGGCAGAGAGTATTGCATGGGACCATGGCAAAAAGACCGGAGGATGGCTGCAATATTACCCTGATGGAAAAGTCTGCCTCAGGGCAGAATTTATGGACGGTAAACTTAACGGTCCATTCTCATTCTATTATCCCAACGGAAAACTGCAGTTTGAAGGCAGATATAAAGATGACTTCCGTGACGGAGACTGGATGGTATTCAATGAAGATGGCTCACTTAAACAGGTAATGGTTTACAGGCAGGGCCGTTTGTCTGATCCGGAGTATTCGGAGAGAGAAACAAAATTCCTCGATGACCTTGAGAAAAACAGAGGGAAAATAAAGATCCCTGATATAAATGGTAATATAATTCCATGAAAATAAAGTCACTCCTTCTGATAGCATTCTTCCTTACACTTACACTTGAAGTCACTTATACTCAGGTCATAAATAACACAGAATATAACCAATCATATTTCTACCGTATCTGGTTTACCGACAAAGGCAGCGTCACTGTTTCCGATTTCTCTCCTGAAGAGCTTCTCTCCCCTGAAGCTATTGAGAGAAGGGAGAAATGCGGTATTGATCCGCTGACAACAAGTGATCTGCCGGTCAATAAGGCATATTTAAATACAATAGCAGGAACAGGACTAACATTTCATTGCTCATCCAGATGGATGAACACGGCACTATTCAGTTCACCCTCTGAAATTAACCCTGCTGATATTGAAGAGATGCCATTTGTAAGGGATGTAACGGTTGTCAAACAGCCGGTTGAACCATCGAAAAGAAAAATTGACAAATACGGAACAATCTCAGCCCCAAATGATTTGAGCACTTTCAATCCACTTGTGCCCTTAAACGGTGTTCCTCTCCATCAGTCAGGCTTCACGGGAAAGAACCTGATAATAGCGGTACTTGATGCCGGATTTGTTAACGCTGACAGGGTTGAGTCACTAACACCCATGAGGAACCGCGGAGGCGTGATTGCTACATGGGATTTTGTGACAGGGAACAGCAATGTTTATGGTTATCACGGTCATGGGACAGCAGTACTAACTATCCTTGCAGGCGATCTCCCTGATATAATCTCAGGCTCTGCCCCGGGAGCAGATTATTTGTTATTGCGCACCGAAGATGATGAGTCTGAGTTCCCTGTAGAGCAGGACTTCTGGGCTGCAGCGGCTGAGTATGCTGACAGTGCAGGCGCTGATATAATATCCTCTTCTCTGGGCTATTATATGTTCGACGATCCCACAATGGACTATGCATTCAGCGATATGAACGGCAACACCGCCTTCGTCACACTTGCAGCCGATGCAGCCGCCTCAAAGGGGATACTGGTAGTTGCAAGCGCAGGCAATGAACGTAATAAGGAGTGGGTGCGGATTATCGCACCCTCAGACGGTGACAGCGTTATGTCTGTAGGAGCTCTCAGGCAGGACCTTACAATCTCAGACTTTTCATCTGCCGGCTTCTCTGCTGACAACCGGGTGAAGCCGGATGTTGTCGCACCGGGCGTTAACCTGCCACTGCAGTATGAGCCCGGAAAATGGCAGACAGGGAGCGGAACATCATTCTCATGCCCTGTCGTTAGCGGCCTCTGCGCCTCACTCATGCAGGCCGTGCCGGGAGCCACAGCCGCCGAAGTGGCAGCAGCCGTCCGCAAAAGCAGCGACAGATACAATAACCCCGACTCCCTTTATGGATACGGTATCCCCGACTTCATAGCTGCTCTGAAAAGCCTTGAAGATATACATACTTACAAACCCGAAGTCAGCATCACCGCAGGACCAAACCCCTTCTTTGATGAGATAAACCTATGGTTTAGGGAAACACCCGAATATCTTTCTGTTACAGTAACCAACGGATCAGGCAGAACAGTATTAAGAAGAGAGTTCACCCTCTTCACCGCCAGATCATTCAAGGTAAACGGCTTCGAAGGAATGGCTGAGGGGTTATTCTACCTGAAGGTCAACACCGGAAAGGGCGAAAAAGTGTTCAAAATGATCAGACTTAAGAGATGATTGCCCCTGAAAAGGTTACACTCACCGAACTGCAGCAGGTAATACGCGACAAGCTGTATGAGGCACTGCCGGGATTCTTCTGGGTGGTGGCTGAGATCGCAGAGATGAAGGTGAACAGCTCCGGACACTGCTACCTTGAACTTACTGAAAGCGAAAAACCCGGCGGAAGGATTACCTCACGAGCCAGGGCAACCATCTGGGCTGCAAAGTTCCGCTCAATTAACACCCTCTTTACCGCGTCAACCGGAATACCGCTTCGCCAGGGTATAACAATACTGTTCAGGGCAAAGGTCGAATATCACGAGCTTTATGGTCTCAGCCTGAATATCTCAGACATCGACCCCTCATACACAGCAGGAGACATGGCTCTCAGACGTGAGGCCATAATCGGGAGACTTACTGCGGAAGGGATAATAACAATGAACCGGGAACTTGACCTGGCTCAATACCCAAGGAACATAGCAGTCATTTCCTCATCCGGAGCTGCCGGCTGCCACGACTTCATCAACCACCTGGCAAACAACCCCTACGGTTACGTCTTTGTGCCAAAACTGTATGAGACAGTCATGCAGGGCGAATATACAGAACGTTCAGTAATACAGGCACTCGACCAGATATCCGGTGAAGTGTCACAGTTTGACGCTGTCGTTATAATCAGGGGTGGAGGCTCAACAACAGACCTGAGCTGGTTCGACAGCTATGACATTGCATTTCATATCACACAATTTCCAATACCTGTCCTGGCAGGTATCGGACATGAAAAAGACTTGTCTGTAACTGACATGGTGGCATGGCGATCACTTAAGACACCGACAGCAGTGGCCGACTTTCTTGTCGGACAGGCACTTGATTGTGAGAACCATATCGTTGAAATGGCAGAGGCACTATCCTCTTCCGCCGGAGATATCATTACTTCGACAGAAGAACAACTGGCTTCACTTCTGAACCGGACAACAGCTACAGCGCGATTGCAAATCAGGATGAAAAACGAACAACTCCTGCATTATTCAGAAAACCTGAGGAGGTCAGGGAACAATTCAATCCGGATCGCACATGGTACAGCTGACAGACTCGAACAATCGCTTAAACACCTCGATCCGGCCGGAGTGATGAGAAGGGGATTTACAATAACAACAATAAAAGGGGTGATCATCCGCTCTGCCACGGATCTGCATCCCGGAGATACCGTTCTTACACACTTTGAAAACGGAGAGTCTTCAAGCACTGTAAATGAAACAAAAATTAAATCATAGATCATGGCAAAGAAAGAGATCGGATTCAATGATGCCATAAAAGGTATTGAAGAGATACTTAAGAATATCGAGGAGGGAGAACCCGATATCGACAGACTGTCTGCTGACGTTAAAAAAGCTGCAGAACTGATAAAGATATGCCGGACAAGACTTAGGGAGACCGAGGAAAAGATCGACGGAATAATGAAAGAGTTAAAGTCATAAAATCAAGGAAGCCCCGCTTTCGCGGGGCTTCAACTCGAAACCCTAACCTAAATTCCAGAAAACTAACTCTTCTGCTGGAAAACTACCTTCATCAATTAAACGTAAAAGTATAGTGAATTGTTTCAATAAGAAACAGAAAAATTCTGTTTTTTTTCAACAATTAGTTTTTCTCGATACCAAAGATGTCTTTGAAAGCCTGTTCAAAGCTCTCTTTCGGTAATGCTCCCATTGCCATCTGCGGCTGTCCCTCCATCGGAACAAATAAAAGTGACGGGATACTTCTGATTCCAAAAACTGAAGCAAGCTCCTGCTCAGCCTCTGTATCAATCTTGTAAACATAAAGCTTACCGTCATATTCTTTTGAGAGCTCCTCGAGTACAGGAGCCACCATCTTGCATGGTCCGCACCAGTCTGCATAGAAATCTATGATGCAGGGCTTATCTCCCGTGTACTTCCACTCTTTGTTCTGTTCATAATTGAAAACTTTCTCCAGAAAGCTCTCCTTTGTCAAATGTTCTGCCATAGCTACTTTTTCTTGATTAACAGCTTATTATTTCTATTGTTCATTGCCTTTCAATTGCCGTGCCGAATCATGCCGGGTATTAAATTTGGTTCAATTTAGGCTATTAATTGTAATTTTGTCACTGTAAACGGTTAAATTGTCATATATACATATGTACATACTTCCAGATGACAGTATATTTGAAATAATCGCCCGCGTAGCCGAGCGTGAAGAGGTTGAAGCATATGTCATCGGCGGATATGTTCGTGACTATATCCTTGGAAGAGAGCATCCTGAAAAGGACATTGACATAGTGGTTCTTGGTGACGGGGTCAGGATGGCAAGGAATGTAGCCAGGGAGATAGGCCACGGCACTAAAGTTACCGTATTTAAGACATTTGGCACTGCAATGTTCAGATCTGGCATTTATGAAATAGAATTTGTCGGTGCCAGGAAAGAGTCATACAGCAGTAACTCCCGCAAGCCGGCCATATCGCCTGGTAGCATAGAAGATGATCAGAACAGACGTGACTTTACGATCAATGCACTGGCAATCAGCCTTAACAGGAAGAATTTCGGGGAGGTGATCGATCCGTTTGGCGGACTGCATGACATAAAAAACAAGATTCTGCGTACACCTCTTGATCCTGAAGCCACCTTCAGCGATGACCCCCTCCGTATGATGCGTGCCATCAGGTTTGCATCGCAGCTTGATTTCACTATCTCTGATGAGACGCTTGCATCCATAAAACGCAATGCTGAAAGAATCAGGATTGTTTCGGCGGAACGCATAACGGTTGAGCTTAACAAGATCATTGCAACGAAATCGCCATCAAAAGGATTCATGCTCCTTGAAGAGACAGACCTTCTCCCTGTGATCCTCCCTGAATTATCAAGACTCAGAGGCGTAGAAGATAAAGAGGGAAAGGGTCATAAAGACAACTTCCACCACACTCTTATGGTTCTCGATAACGTTGCCTCAGGAAGCGAAGATATATGGCTCCGGTGGACAGCCCTCCTTCATGACATTGCCAAACCCATTACGAAAAAGTTTGTTCAGGGTATCGGATGGACCTTTCACGGGCATGAGTTCATAGGCGCAAAAATGGTTCCTGAGATATTCTCACGCCTGAAGCTGCCTCTCAATGACCGGATGAGGTACGTAAGAAAGCTTGTCGGACTGCATCTGAGACCTATTGCTCTTGTCCAGGATGAGGTCACCGATTCTGCCGTCAGGAGGCTTCTCTTTGAAGCAGGAGATGATATCGATGACCTGATGCTTCTCTGCGAGGCTGATATCACATCAGGCAACAGGATGAAAGTCAGAAAACACCGTGAAAACTTTGCCCTGGTACGACGCAAGCTAAAGGAGATTGAAGAGAAGGATGCCATAAGGACCTTCCAGCCTCCGGTTCACGGCGACGAAATAATCTCCGCTTTCGGTATCAAGCCCGGACCTGTGGTGGGGATAATCAAGACGGCGATAAAAGATGCCATCCTTGACGGGGTTATACCCAACGAACATGAGGCAGCACGCATGTACATGCTTGAGAAAGGCAAAGAACTGGGCCTCACTCCCGGATGATCGCTGCCTGATACTTTACTGTTAAAATTACGGGGAGATGGTCTGAGTAACCTCCCTCATAGTTGTAACCGCCGTATGTTGGACGTGGTTTCTTTCCCGGGTAATCCGGATCATCTTTCAACATGAAAGGCATCTCTACAACAGCGAACTTGCCCGGCCCTGTAATAAAATGCCCTGTCGAATCACACATTACCGGAGAGACCAATATCTGGTCAATCATCTCCCATTTACCCTGGTAACGGTATGATCCCTTCCCTGATGCAGAGAGAACATCTGACATATTGATCAGGCGATCTTCATCAGCCAGGATCTCCATCACCGGTTCACCAGATATAGCATTGAAGTCGCCCATGACTATGACCGGAGAGCGATTGCCGGAGCCTCTCTGCAGTGAATCTACTTTTGTGGCTGCGAGCATTGCCATCTTCCTCCTTAGAGGTTCAGCTGCCAAAGTGCCTCCCCTGCGCGATGGCCAGTGACATAATATAAGATGCAGGGTGTCATTACCGAGAAGAGTCTTTACATATAGCAGGTTCCTTGATGTAAAAGGGTTGCCGGAGTCAGGTTCCGGGCACCATGACCGTGTTTCGATGATTTGTACTTCAGCCCGACGATACAACAGGGCAAGATCGATCCCGCGGCTGTCAGGTGAATCGATGTGAACAAAGCCGTAACCGGCTCCTTCAAGAACAGAGCGGCAGACAAGGTCACTAACGACATCTGCATTTTCCACTTCGCACAATCCTGCCATCACAGGAAAATTCCATCCTCCTGAAGCAGCAATGACACTGGCCAGCGCATCTATCTTAGACCAGTACCTTTTGTTCGTCCATCGTCTCTCACCTCCAGGCAGAAACTCATCATCAGGAGTGAGGGTGTCATCTTTGGTATCAAACAGGTTTTCAACATTATAGAACATAATATTGTACTCCTGCGCTTTCACAGAGCTGATCGCAGCAGTCATCATCAATAATATCACAGCAGCTACCTTCATCACCCTGCTCTCTGTTTGATGATCCCCGGGTGAGGCTTTGTCTGAATATGTCCGGGCAATCCCGATATTACCAGAATGAAAAGAAAACAGGAATTTAATATTTATTGATCCACCTGTATCGTCTTGGATTGTCGCCGAAGCGCGCCAGGAAAGTCAGCTCATGTGATCCGTAGGTCTGGGTCCTTATGTCTGAAAGCGTAAAATCAAATGCATATCCAATCAGGAACCTGTCTACACTCAGGCCGGCAAGCATTATTACAGCATCATTTGTTCTGTACGACACACCAAGCCAGTAGTCTTCCTTATAATACACCCTGGCAGTGATATCCATCTGCAGGGCCTGGAACAACATGTCAGACGATTTGATCATCAGCGAAGGCTCGATCATCCAGTCATTATCCTTCAGCCAGAACTTCGCTCCGCCGGTGAGGAAGTAATGTCCCAGTTCTGAATTGTCATTCTCACCACTGTTTCCCAACATTATAGATCCCCTTAACAAGTTGGTCATTGCATAACTCACATAATACTTGCGCGTAGTATAGCTTACACCGAAGTTTGCATCAGGTATATAAACCACCTGGTCATAGCTGTTCAGGAACTCATCATTCACATCATCGGGCATCAGCGCTCCGTTAATATCCACAAAATATTGGTACGCATTAACCGACAGTCCGAAAGATAGCTGCCTCTCATCAGCAACAGGGATGTGATACGCATAGGCCATCTGGAATCCTGTTCTGTTCATTATCCCGTTCTGATCTGCATATATATACCCGCCAATACCTACCCGGCCACCCTTGGTAGGCCTGTCAATCTTCTTCCTGACAGTTGTTGATTTGCTTATATAACTGTCTTTCAGTATCCTTGTCTGGAAAGCAGCGGCGTAGGTACTCGGAGCATTGGGTATGCCAAGCCACTGCTCCCGTACTGTCAGGCCGAACGTAGTATAACCGTCACTGCCGGCATATGACGGATTAATGAGAAATCCGTTCATAATATACTGGCTGTACATGGGAAACTGCTGTCCTCGTACCGATGGCATGATAGCCAGAAGGACAAGCATCGTTGTTATTTTGAGTAGTTTCATATCTCCTTCCGGTATTCAGGTTATTTGCTGATAATTGAGATAACACCCGTGCGAGGTTCAGAACCGTCATGCATGTTAATGATATAATGATAAGAGTCGTTGGGCAACAACTTGCCGTTGTACCTTCCATCCCATTCATCACTCGCATTTCTCGTATGGAAGACAAGCTTACCCCACCTGTCGTAAACAAAGACCTCAGCATCAGGATAGAGTTCTGCGTTTCTCATCTTCCACGTATCGTTACGTCCGTCATCATTGGGAGTTATTATCTCGTATACTCTCAGGCAGTCTTCACCGATGAGAGGTACGTTTACCACAAACTCCTCCATGCACCCGTTGCTGTCGGTGACTCTGACAGTATAGTCTCCGGGTAACACGTCAGTCCGGTCGGCTGTTGCCGGGCCGTCAGTCCATGCATATGTAAGAGACCCGACACCGCCGGTTGCTGTAAGATCAATGCTTCCGTCAGGTGTGTCGGGACAGGCGGCAGAAACCGTGGTGGCACTGACCTGGATGGCCGGCGGAGCAATAATGGTAAAGTTCTGCGTCAGCTGACACCCGCCACCGTCTGTAATGGTAAGAATGTAGGTACCTGCAATGAGGTTTGTAAGTGCATTCAGTGTTGAGGTAAAGCCACCGGGCCCGCTCCACAGGTATGACAGCGGCGCTGTTCCGCCTGCAGCAGTTACGCTTATTGTGCCATCTGCCGATGAGGCGCATGAGACACCAAACCCTGAGTAATCAGAGAGAGTTGATGAAGTTAAAACAATGGCAGCCGGCTCTGTCAGTGTCTCACTGAAAGTGAAAGTTGCACATGAGTTCAGATCAGTGATGGTAAGGTTATAAGTGCCTGCCCGCAGACCTGTGATATCTTCTGTTGAAGAGGTGAAGCCTGATGGTCCGGTCCAGCTTATGCTGTAAGGCTGAGTGCCACCCGAGGCTGTAATGTAAACCGCTCCGTCACTGCCTGCATTACAGGTAATATTTGCGGTGCTGTCAAGAGTCACGGTAAACGGCAAAGGTTCTGCAATAGTCAGGGTAGTATCCGAGATACAACCATTGGCATCCATTACCTCAAAATAGTATGAACCTGCTGCCAGCCCTGTGAAGTCACCAGAAGGCTGGAACGGAGAACCGTCAATACTGAATGAGAAAGGTGCCTGGCCTATTGTTGCGCTTAATTGTATCTCACCGTCTGTCAGTCCCGTACAACTGATGTCACTGAGTCTGACCACCTGTATTGCAGGAAGAGGATAGATCGTTATGATTGCATCCGATACTGCAGTGCTGCATGTCCCTCCTCCTGTTACTGTCATTGTGATAGTAACCAAGCCCGTTGAATAGTCCGATGTCCCAAACGTATAATACGGATTGTCAATGGTGGCATCACTGAATGTGCCATTGCCGCTTGAACTCCAGCTGACAGTCCCTCCTGCATGTGATGCTCCTATGACCTGGTACCCTGCCTCACTCCTGCAGAGTGCGGCATCAGGACCGGCATCAGCAACGGGTGCCGGAGTGAAGGTGATGATGACATCATCTGTTGCTATACCACACTGAGCGCTGGTAACTGTCATGGTCAGTGTCACAGGGCCGGTGTCTGAGGGGCCAAAAGTGTACACCGGATTAACTAACGAGGGATTACTGAATGTGCCGTCTCCGGATGAAGCCCATGCTACAGTGCCATTTGCAGCGGTGGCATCTGTCAGGGTTACGTCGGGTGTGCCTGAACAGAGACTCTTGTCAGATCCGGCATATGCAGCGGGTAAACCTGCAAAAGAGAGAACCATAGCGTCAGAGAGAATGACCGGACAACCATTGATTTTCGTACCTGTCATGGTCAGTGTGACACTGGTATTGTCAGTTGCACCCCTGGTATATACAGGATTAATAAGGGCAGGATTATTGAAAGACCCGGTACCTGATGTTGTCCAGAGAACAGACGCATTCGAAGCCGCAGCACCACTGATGCTGAATGACGGATCAGTAATACAGATAATGGCATCCGGGCCTGCTGACAGCGATGCCGGGAAAGGATCTGTAACTGTAACCAGTGCGTTGCATGTTGAAATATTTCCACTGCCATCAGTCACAGTGACAGTTACTGTGACAACTCCAAGGTCGGCGCAGGTGAAGAGAGACCGGCTCAGTGCCACCGATGCAACAGAACAATTGTCGGTGGGAACAGCTGAAAGCAGGTCAGCGGGTACAACAGATCCATTACCCGCAGCATCAAGATTTACAGTTGTATTCCTGCAGATAACAACCGGAGCCTCTGTGTCATTAACGGTGACGGTAAACGAACAGGTGGAAGTCATACCGTCGGAATCAGTGGAGGTGTAGGTAACCGTTGTGGTGCCCACGAGAAAAGTGGCACCCGGATTATGTGTCGAGACCATGGGTGCACTGGAGAGGGGCGGCACCCAGGAGACAACGGCGGAGCATAAGCCAGGGTCATTTCCAACTGTAATATTTGACGGGCACCCGGTTATCACTGGCGGATCGTTGTCCTCAATGGTCACAGTGACATTCTGTGTCGCCATGCCATCAAAGTTATTATCAGAGAGCAACTGGTTGACTGTTACAGCAATTATATCTGTCCTGTCAGTGTCAAGGGCATCCTCCAGGGCGGTGACATTCACGACAACGGGGATATTCCAGTTTGCAGGTGTGAAGGTGACCTGAGCAATATGAGCGGTGTGAACCGGAGCAGCATTGATAAGATCAAAGACAACATTTGAGGTGGGTTGAGAAGTCAGAACTATAGTGAACTGTCCTGCAGGTCCTCCCTCATTGATAGTTATGGCCAGCGGATTAACAATAAATCCAGCCACATCGTCATTGGTCACGTTGATATTGACAATGGCTGTCAAACCGTCGAAACTGTCATTTGAGAGGACATTGTTGACAGCCAGGCTGATTGTTGTTGATGCATCAGGTATGGTGAAATTGTTTACGCCTGTTACTGTGACTGTCTGGGGTACATTCCATGTGGAAGAATTGAATGTCAGCTGTGCGAGGTTAATTGTGGCAACAGAGATATTATTGCTGACCATGTCAACTACAACGCTCCCGGCATCAGGAGCAGCGGAAAGGGCAACGGTGAATGTAGCAGTGCCATTCTCAGCAACGGTAAGTGAGCCTGGCGTAACGATGATTGACGCAACATCATTGTTTATAACGGTTACCGGAATCAGGATGTCAGCAAGAGGATCAAAAGGATCATCGGACAGAGCATCATTGACAGATATTATAACATTCCCGGTCTGATTCCCCATGAAGGTGTTTTCCACCGATTGCAGTGTGATGATCTGATGTGTGGAATAATTTGAGGCGTTGAATGTAAGTGTAACAGGACTGATATTGAGATGGCCGGCAAGGGTGGTGGACAGGTTCAGTACCACAGAACCTGCAGGGGGATTTGAGAGCCAAACCTCTATGGTAGCAGTGCCTCCCTCATTCATTGATACTGAGAGCGGTGTATAGAGTATCGTAGGCAGATCATCATCATCAATGATTATTGCTGCCGGCGTCGGATTCACAGTTATGACCGGTGATCCTGAAACACCTGTTATTGTAACCACAACTGTCTCATCTCCTTCTACAATTATATCTGCTATTGATGATATATTAAGAGTATAGGTAATAGTATTGGCAGGCATTACAAAAGAACCTGTAAGAGCAGTAAAATCAGTGCCTGAAGTGGCAGTGCCGGTAACAGAATAGGAGATCGTTCTTGGCGTTGCCAGAGGGTTGGTCAGGGTAAAGATAAACGAACCTGCCCCCGTGGCTCCCGGCCCACCTTCGGGAATAACCGGTGTAGCAGTAGCTACACTTATTGTAGCACTGTCATCATTTATTATAGTATATACACTGTTTATTATGCTCCCTGCGAGTACATTGACAAATGTATTAAGTCTCAGATTGACAGTCTCGTCAGGCTCAACAACAATATCGCCAAGGATGGTTAGTGCTGCAGCAGGTATCGGTATGGCAACCGGTGTTGTATAATCACCTGCAGGTATCAGAACAAGGGCATTGGCCTGATTCCAGTCACCTGCGGAGGCTGTACCGTTGGAAACACTCACAAGGACACTGCCGGATACAGTTGATATTCCTCCACTGATAACTATCTGTGGTGTCGATACAGGCGCTGCCGCATTCCCTTCAGGGCCGGAGGCTGCAGCTGATGAAAATGAGACATATATGTAATCGTCGTTAATAATTGTGTACTGATAACTGTTTTCAAGCCCGATCGATACACCGGGGGAAGGATTTGAAAGACCAATTATAACAGTCTCATTCGGTTCAACAAGTGCATCGTTTATAACAGTTAAGTTAAAGGTACCGGTCAGTGAACCTGAAGGAATGGTAACGGTTCCGGGGGCCAGGATATAATCAATACCGCCTGTGGCTGTGCCTCCTGTGACGGCATAACTGAATGTCACATCAGAGGGATGATTATAATTAAGGTATGCCTGAACAGTCACGCTGGTTACACTCTCCAATCCTGAAGATGCGGCAACTGTGAAGTTAACCTCAGGACGATAAGCAATAATTGCAACGTATGTTCCCGTTGTCAGATTAAGGTCAACGCTGTAGCTTCCTGAAACCAGTGTAGTCCTGTGCATCGTTGCACCTGATGTGAAGTCGCCGTCGTTATCGGTAAGGACTCCCACCAGTGTGTAACCAGGCATGAAGGCTGGAAGAGAGGTGGCTGGTATGTTTACGGTCACCGTTCCCACATCACCTGTCTCATCAACTCTCCACTCTCTCGCAAGACGATAGGTACCCGGGGCAGGTACCTCATTTGTTGTCCATGATCTGGCATTTCCCTTGTCATGACCAAAAAACATGTATTCACCTTCAGCGAGATTATCTGGAGAAGTGACTGACAGAACACTGGTGGACCATGCGTTTGTAAAGGTTGTGCCGTTATAGGCTGCTATTCCGGAAACATCATGCGAATGTGTTACCTCCCAGCCATAATGGTCGTTGGCAATCGGAAGGAGGTACTTTGCACCAAGGTTATTGTCAAGAACCACTCTTTCTGCGTCTGTAAGCTGGCTTGAGAAGACTGCTACCTCCATTATATCTCCGCTGAAATATCCTGCAGGGTTAAACGAACCGCCCATCTGTGTTGCTCCTACAAGTGCGAGGTTTGATATGAGCGAAGGTACTGTTGTTGATGCTGACCCTCCGGTAAGCAGTGTACCGTTCAGATATCCCTGGTAGTCGGATACCCGGGCCCCCGCAGGATTTGTATACAGCACAATCTTCCAGTCGTTCAGGGTATGTCCGTCATTAAAAACCTGGTTTTCACCATTGAACCTGACGGCATCATCATATTCGAGACCGTAGCTTCTCACTGCACGCACACCTCCGACGTTTCTTTGTCCGAGATATAGTCCTCCGTTCTGTTCATCGGCAGCTGTTGTATTCCTGGCAACTATAACAACTGTTGCAGCATCAGATCCTGTTAATCCGATTGATGCCGGGTATCCCAGGAAATCACCGTTTACCCCGCCATTGTCATTGAATCTCACAGTCGGATAGCCATTACGCACATTCTGGCTCCATGATGGTACGCTCTGTCCTGTAATTATGGCACTGAAGTCGCGCACATGACCCGAGAGGTCATACCACATTGTGACGTAATTAAGAGGCAAGATGGCAATCAGGCTGTCAGACCTGAGCCATAATTGTGTGTTGGTGATACTACCCACTCCTCCCGGGCCGACCTGTGCATTAGAGCAGAGCGGTGCAAGGGTAAGGGCAGAAAGGATTAGCAGAGGGAGGAGGCGGGTTCGTTTCATATCAATCAGGTTCTTGATAAAAGAAACTTATATTCTTATTTATCAAATAGTTACGTTATCAAATTGAAAGCTTTGACGATCAATAAGTAACATACTTATATTCAAACTGCATAAAAAGCTAATATAAATAAATTTCATTAACCTCTTAGTACAGGCTGTCAGAGAGTAATTAACCAAGTTAATAACAAGACAATTAAGCCGATCAAAGGGTTGCCTGCTTAAGCCGGTGGCAATGACAAGTTCAAACCAGACACAAATGTCTGCTTTTATTCAGACAATGGATTCAATCTTTTGAGCGGGTGAAAGTGGACAATCTGCCTGATTTAACGGTCTCACCCTGAAAAGAAAGAAGGAGTCAACTATTGCTGACTCCTTCATTATTTCTTGGTGGGCGATGTAGGGATCGAACCTACGACCCCCTGCTTGTAAGGCAGGTGCTCTGAACCAACTGAGCTAATCGCCCAAAATGCGAGTGCAAATATAACTCACATTTTAAATTAAGCAAACAATAGTCTGATTTTTGTTTTAACCAGAACCTACATTAACCTTAGCATCATAATCACTGGGGCATGATGCCGGAGGCATCAGATGTGAATAACCGCGGGTGGAATCCGTCATCTGACGGATGAAACCCGTGGTAAAGCATGACAAAGCTAATCTGTCAGCCCTGAAAGGGCGATATAAGACAAGTGACGATACATCATAAGAGAGGCAATTTGTATTTTCTTTCACCCTTTCAGGGCTCCATGCTGCTATTTTGAGTTTTCCCCCAGCTCACGCTGGGGGTTATTCACATTTTGTCACTCCGTGACAATGCTCCTCCGTAGCCTTTATCACTTTTCGGTCCTATTACAGGTTATGAAGACAACCCTTACATTGTAACGAACCGTTGTAAGACACCCTCTTTTATTGCACAGCAGACCTGCGATTGCAAAAACTGACCATCAAACCCGTGGAAGTCATAATGTAAGAATTGAAGAGTTTAATCATATTATTTAATCCCTTCATCAATTTAATTTTGGAATTGGGATTTTCTTTGGTAATATGCGTTAATTATCCTTATTTATAATTGCGGAATAACAAAAGGCATTACACTACTATATTGGAATATTCTATTTTTTTTAAGAAAATATGCCCGGAACTGACTTAAAGAATACTTTCCATGGAGTATAACTATAAAAACCTCTTCGCCTCAAGAAGAGAAGAATTTATTGCAATCTTAGGTCAGGATTTTTTTGCTACAGTACTTGCTGATGACGACTTCACCTCTTCTGCACTTGTTTTGTCCGATAAACGGGTATACCAGGTTGGGAATGTATATGAACCACGACTGAGATTACTGAATGGCGGGCTCCGGGCAGGCAGAGGAAGAAAAATTGTCAACCTCGCAGATATCACCGGAACAACAACCATCGAATATCGCAAGACAATTGCAGGTTATGTTATTATGTTTTTCGGTGCACTGGCAATAGCACTGGGACTAATGTCAGATGTCAGGCAGTCAACTGTAATAATGCTTTTTGCCGGCACACCAATTGTATTACTGGGATTATTCTTAAGTCTGCGGCGCAGCAGGAAATACCTGGTCATCGAGTTTCCGGACGGAAAGTTGATACAGCCGATAAAATTTGCAACCGAATCGGAAGTGAGTTTGTTTCAGGGACTGATCACCATTGAGAAGGATAAGATCCTTGACGGGTATAATGATTCAAAGGAGTGTCCCAACTGCGCCGAGAAGATTCATTATAAGGCTAAGACCTGCAAATACTGCGGTCATGATCAGGAAGAAAACCCTGCGGTCTGAGAGAGCTGTCTGAATTTGCTCTACCTCTTTGACTTAAAAAGATTTTCCTTTACCCTGAATTCAACAATCCTCCCAATAAGATCAAACGGAATTGGTTTGTCAATGGGAAACTGAACAGAGCCTTTCCCCCTCTTATACTCTGAAAGTTCCTGTTCAAATTCAGCATGACCCGTCGGTGTTGCATAAAATCCGATGTGATTTTTAAACCCTGCAAAATAGACCAGCGGCCTGCCATTGGTACTGAACGCAGGCATCCCGTAGCTGATGCTCTCGGCAGCATCCGGTGCTACTCTCTTTATAGTCGTGTATACCTTTCGCAGGATCTTCCCTGTCTCTGAAGGAAAACTGCTGATATAATCTTCAATGGATTGAAATGGTTCTTTCATATTTCATAATTAATTTGTTCCTGAAAAGCCCTTCAGTCGATCCAAAAACCAGGTCAGGGTTCATTATTATGTTAACAAATGAGAGGTCAATCTGGTTAACTAGTTTGGACAAAATCTATTAAAAATGTATAATTTATTGAAATTAAATGCAATATCCCGGTTAAAAAGTGTATCTTGAGCAAAAGTGACATTTATTGGAATATCATCAATATAATTATGCTCGAGAAAAAAACCGTAATTTTCAAATCACCCGACCTTTCAAAGCTTAAAGAGGTCATCATTGATCACAGAACAAAAATCTATATTGCTCCCGGTGCTGATGTTGAGGAGGCAAAAAGCCGCTACCTCTCACTTATCGCAACAAGAAAGATAAGATAGCTCCTCACAAGGGGATCACCTTCTGACTATAACTGTTATTTCTTCTGACAACCGATACCTGGCAGATCTTCGGGAATTGTATAGAATGGAGCGGCATAGAGAGGCCCTCCCGTGAATGGTTCCATGACAGGATCAATGTGAGGGTCAAGGTCGATAAAATCAAAACAACCCAGCCCTGCAGCAAAGTGCACAGAGCATCCCAGAGCCAGTTTCGTTTCAAGCATGCATCCTATCATCAGTTTAATGTTTGCACTGCGTGCTATGGCTGCAATATCCAGGGCTTCGATAATGCCCGATTTCATAAGTTTGATGTTGATGACATCAGCACAACCTGTTCGCACAATATTAATAGCATCGGCACTTGTGAAGACGGACTCATCGGCACCAACGAGAACGGAGGTGTGATCCTTCACAAACTTTAATCCCTGCAGATCACTCTTTATCACGGGCTGCTCGAACATTAC
The DNA here is from genome assembly GCA_025455395.1 of Bacteroidales bacterium. Taxonomy (GTDB): domain Bacteria; phylum Bacteroidota; class Bacteroidia; order Bacteroidales; family VadinHA17; genus SR-FBR-E99. The sequence goes on along the minus strand of JALOMO010000042.1, from coordinate 3,580 downwards.
AGGCCGGATGCCATTCTTCTCAAGCTCCCCGAGGAAGTAAACTGCATCACATGGGGAGTATCCCTGGTTGGCATCGAGGGTTATCCCGCAATCTGGAGCCCCTTCCCTTATGGCCAGCAGCCTGTCGATGTCATCCACAAGGTTCTTGCCTACTTTGGTCTTGATCACCCTGTAGCCGCTTTTGGATAGCTTTGTGGCATTGCTCCTGCAGATATCAGGAGGTACGATATCAATCGTATAGTCAGTCTCGATTTTGTTGGTTATTCCACCGAGAAACTGGTAAAGCGGAACGCCGAGCATCTTTGTGTATGCATCCAGCAGAGCCATCTCAACTGCACAACGTGCTGTAACCTGTGCCCAGAAGACACTCTTAAGGATTTTTGCGATTGACCTGTATTCAGATATGTTCTTTCCAACGATAAAATCGCTGCAACTGTTCAGGGTGGCAAGCACTGTGGCCTGATTCTCTCCGTTGATGGGTTCAAGAGGTGCAGCCTCACCATAACCCTCAATACCATTATCGAGTACCACTGTAACAAGAGCATTTTCAATACTGTACTTGGTTCCGATGGCAATCCTGAAGGGTTCCTCCAGCGGGACATTCAATGATTCAATGAATACCTTACTGATCTTAGATGTTTCCATATTTGAGTTTCCATTTCTTTAACAAATTCAATAAAACTTCAGACTGTCCGGCAGTGTGAGCCGCCGAAACAGTGATTCTTATCATATGAAGCTCATGCCTGACCGGGTAGTTCATGAAGGGAACAATGATTCCATTATCGCCGAGGTAAAGAGAAATACTTTTTGCATTCTCCGGCGCATCAAAAAACAGAGGAATTATCGGTGTGTTATTACCGGTGGTCCGAAAACCCAGAGTTACAACCTGCTCCCTTAGCCATGTCGCTTTGCTTAAAACGTCAGTTCGCAGCTCCGGATGTTCACTTAATACTTTCAGGGAGGCGATGCCGGCAGCCACAACAGGAGGCGGCAGAGCCGTAGATGCCTGGTATGTGGCTGATTTTTGTCTTATAAGGTCTGTCAGCTCCCTGCTTCCGGCGATGAATCCACCAAACCCACCCATTGCCTTACTCATGGTCTCTGTCTGATAGATATTTTTTTCAGCCTGCAAAGAAAAATGCTCCGGTGTACCCTTCCCTGTCTTGCCCAGGATACCCGTTGCATGCGCGTCATCGACAACAAGAATGCCATTGTGTCTTTTTACCAGCGGATATATCTTATCAAGAGGTGCGATCTCGCCTGTAAGAGCGAAAATGCCGTCTGTAATGACCAGCGGCAAATGGCCACCGTGCTCCTGCAGCAGATCACCAAGGTGATTAGCATCGCAATGCCTGTAATTATAGACAGACGCCTTTTCGCCCCTTATGGCCGAGATAATGCTGGCATGTGCTGACTCATCAATGAAAATGGCAGAATAGCCTCCCCTGAGCACTTCGATCAAAATACTGTTTCCCAGGTAACCTGAAGCGAAAACTGCCGAATCATCCTTCCCCTTAAAGAGCGACAGTCCCCTCTCAAGCTCAAGATGTATGTCTGCTGTCCCTGTTGTCTGCCTGGAGGCGGAGAAATTCACGCCATACTTTTCAATTGCCTTCGAAGCTGCTTCCTTAATAAGAGGATGATTTGCAAGGCCGAGATAATTGTTTCCTCCGAAATATGAATACGTTTTGCCGTTGACAGTGGCAAAGTTGCCGATAGCGCCGCTTAAAACAATCATAGAAATCTTATGGTCCGGGATATGGAATGGTTCTATCAAAAATACAGTTTTATTATTTTAAAAACAGCATTTCTGATGGAAACTCAGTGGTTAAATTTTCTAACACAGTGTAACACAGAGTTATAAGAAGAGTTTCACTGTCTCTTATTCCGCATCCGATACAGTGTTACTCAGTGAAAAACTCAGTGTAACTCAGTGGTCAGATTCTTTCCCACAAAGTAACACAGAGTTATAAGAGGAGTTTCACTGTTTTTATTTCCGGAATCGCAACAGTGTTACTCTGTTAAAACTCTGTGTAACCCAGTGGTTAAATCTTCTATTCTATTACCTCCTGCTACTGTCTGAGAGATGAAAACAGCCAGATACTAATCAAGACTGAACTTTACAGGCACCGTGTATTTAACATCAACGGCTTTGCCTCTCTGATGCCCCGGATGCCAGTCAGGCATGAGGCCAATAACCCGTTCAGCCTCTGCGTCAAGAAGTGGATTTACAGACCTTATGGTCTTTACATTCTTAATTTTCCCTGTACTGGTGACGATAAAATCAACGACTACCGTGCCGGTGACCTTCTCCTTTGCTGCACCTGCCGGGTACTTTATGTTACTCCCAATCCAGGCCCTCATTGCATCCTGTCCCCCGGGGAACTCTGGCATCTCCTCCACTACGACAAAGACATCCTCTCCGGTAGTCTCGGCACTCACGGCCACAGCCGCGGCGCTCTTTGCTGCTGCAGCCTGCGATGCCTTAGCCTTGGTAGTTATCTCGATGACACCATTCCTGCCTTTTTCTCCATAAAGAATTACAGCCGATTCGTCTTTGATAACATTTATCGAATGTATTGTTTCCGGATCAATTGTACTGAGGTCCTTCTCAGTGACAGCACCATCGAGAACGATGAGCACCTTTGACATATCCACACCGGCCACTACCTTCACCCCTGCAGGTGGTGGCGGAGGAGGAGGCGGAGGAGGAACATTAACCGTGTCGGTCATAACGGTGGCTCTCTCCATCGTGACTTTGACATCTTTGCCAAACTGTGGTTTCATGACTTTTGATACAAACCCGACATAGCTTATAACAATGAGTCCGTCATCTGGAACATTCTCAAGCATGAACCGTCCCTTTTGATCTGAAACGGTACCGGTTGTGGTACCTTTGAGGATTATAGCGGCGCCTTCAAGAGGAGTACCATCTTCGCTGACAACGACCCCTTTTATAACTCCGGTAAGCATTTCAGGCAGACGGTCAACTGTCGAAGCGCCAGTATCAGTCGAAGCAACCTTGTATTCAGGTTCTGCAAACGCAAACATTATAAGTGCAAGGAGAGGAAGTATCAGCAGAAGCCTTAACTTCCTGTAAGGTGATGTGACAATATTTTTCATCATGTTGAATCGTTTTTTGTTAAGTGAATAGTTGAATGAATTACTCAGATCAAACACAGGTGACCCTGCGATCTGGTTCAGGAGGGCTGCCCTGTATATGACCGGGTCAGAGGTGTGCTGCAGCGCCACCTCATCGGCCAGATACTCATGGTTCTGCCTGATAAACCTGGAATAGATCCAGGCTACCGGGTTGAACCACTGCAGGGTGCATAGCAGTGATGACAGCAAAAGATCAAACCAGTGCTTCTGCCGCACATGCACTGCCTCATGATTCATTATCTCCCTGGTCTCCGCCTCTGTAACCGATGGATTGACAAACACGCAGGAGAAAAACGAAAAAGGAGTTAAACAATCAGATGTACGTACAAGCCTGATTTCAGATTGTGATGTTACTTCCGCCCTTCTCAGGGTTCTCAGAACTGAAAGTGTCTGAATGGCATATCTCGCTACTATAATA
>JALOMO010000135.1 GCA_025455395.1 Bacteroidales bacterium | reverse complement strand
AAGTGGTGTTATGACGAAGTATCCGAACAGGATGCCCAGTATGAAGAGGAGTGATGCTGAGAAGACTGCTCCCCGTGCATACCTGGCTTCCTTCTCGTAAAGGGCAGGCTTGAAGAATGACCAGAACTCCCAGAAGACATATGGAAATGCTACTATAAGGCCGGTAACGAGGGATATGTTGATATGAGTGGTAAACTGTCCTGACATCTTAATGCTTATCAGCTCAATCGGATTCTGGTTGATACAGAGAGCCGGCACCTTCACCAGTTCTGAAAGCTGGCAGAGGAGTCTGTTGGTTATAAACTCCGGATTATTGGGTGCAAGAATAATATGATCGAAGATGATGTCTTTAAAGATAAAGGCCACAATGGCACCGGCAACAATGGCAATGAAGGCCCTGATCAGATGCCATCGCAGCTCCTCCAGGTGCTGAAGAAAAGTCATCTCGCCTTCACCATCGCCTCTTTTTCTCTTTTTGCCAACCATCAGACGTGCCTTATTTTAAAGCGTGTAAAGATGCTAAATCTTATTTTTCAAACCAAACGTTTATTATTTTCTCTTTTACGGCAAAAGATTTGATATATGAGTGAAATTAACTTAATTTTGATATATAGGACAGAATCGAATGCAAATAGTTAGTACCTTGGTTTATTGTCTTACTTTTTCTATGCTTTAATGCAGGGGGGGTGAATACAATGTTTGATGATAATTCGATACATGATTATCTGAAGCGTTACTTTGGGTTTGACACCTTCAAGGGCAACCAGGAGGAGATCATAAAGAGTGTGCTCAGTGGTCGTGATACTTTTGTACTGATGCCCACCGGCGGAGGCAAATCACTCTGCTACCAGTTGCCCGCTGTAATGATGGAGGGCACGGCTGTTGTCATCTCACCCCTGATAGCTCTGATGAAGAACCAGGTTGACGCTATGCGCAACTTCAACACAACCGATGATGTTGCACATTTCCTCAATTCTTCACTTACAAAGACTGCAATAACGCGTGTCAGACAGGATGTCGTTGATGGCAGGACAAAGCTGTTATATGTAGCCCCTGAGTCGCTGACCAAGGATGAGAACATTGATTTCCTGCGCAGCGTAAAGGTATCATTCTATGCAGTTGATGAGGCTCACTGTATATCAGAGTGGGGGCACGACTTCAGGCCTGAGTACCGCCGTATACGCCCTATCATAGATACTATCACCAGGGCCCCTATCATTGCACTCACTGCAACGGCCACCCCGAAGGTGCAGCATGACATAATGAAGAACCTGGGAATCACTGATTCTCAGATATTCAAGTCGTCATTCAACCGGCCCAACCTTTATTATGAGGTCAAGGCCAAACAGGATGCTGCACGCGAGATCATAAAGTACATTAAGAATAACCCGGGCAAATCAGGGATTATCTACTGCCTCAGCCGTAAGAAGGTTGAAGAGCTGGCAGAGACGCTGAAGGTGAATGATATAAAAGCGCTGGCATATCATGCGGGTATGGACTCTGCGACCAGGACCATGAACCAGGATAAGTTCCTGATGGAAGAGGTTGATGTTATTGTTGCCACCATAGCCTTCGGGATGGGCATTGACAAGCCGGACGTAAGGTATGTTATACACTATGACATGCCAAAGAGCCTGGAGGGGTACTACCAGGAGACAGGACGCTCAGGCCGCGACGGGGGAGAGGGGCGCTGCATAGCATACTACAGCTATGATGATATTGTCAAGCTTGAGAAATTCATGCAGGGCAAACCGATTGCAGAGCAGGAGATAGGGAAGCAGTTGCTGCTTGAGACCGTGTCATATGCAGAGTCATCGACATGCCGCCGCAGACTCCTTCTTCACTATTTCGGTGAAGAGTACAAGCAGGAGAACTGCGAGGCGTGCGACAACTGTCTGCACCCCAAGACACAGTTCGAAGGCTCGGAATATGTTGTGAATGTACTTGAGACGGTGCTTGCAGTCAAAGAGAAGCACAAGGCAGACCATATTGCAAAGATACTTGCCGGTTCACTTAACTCGGCAATAAAGTCATATAAGCATCACAAGCTCGAGACTTTCGGGATAGATGAGGAGAAAGATGAACGATTCTGGAACATGGTCATCAGGCAGGCGCTCATCAATAAGTTGCTAACCAAGGATATAGAAAACTATGGACTGCTTGGGCTGACCCCTAAAGGGCACCAGTTTCTTGAAAAGCCCCAGAGCTTCATGCTCAATGAGGATCACGATTATACTGAGAGTGAAGATGAGGAGGCCTCATTTGGTGCGCGCACTGCCGCCGCCGATGAAGAGCTGCTGAGTATCCTGAAGGATTTGAGAAAGAAGATTTCAAAGCAGGCTAATCAGCCACCTTATAATATTTTCCAGGATCCCTCATTGGAGGAGATGGCTATACAGTATCCTGTCACCCTTGAGGAGCTTCAAAACATTACTGGTATTGGTGCAGGCAAGGCGCAGCGGTACGGAGGAGAGGTTGTAGAGGTCATCAAGAGCTATGTTGCTGACAAGGAGATCATCAGGCCCCAGGACATGGTTGTCAGGTCAGTTGTAAACAAGTCGGGCCTGAAGGTCTATATTATACAGAGTATCGACAGAAAGATGCCGCTTGAGGATATTGCTGATGCGAAGGGGATAGAGTTTGAAGACCTTCTCTCCGAGATCGAAGCTATCGTCAGTTCAGGCACGAAGCTGAACATTGACTATTACATCAATTCGGTTATAGATGAGGATCGTCAGCAGGATATCTACTCATATTTCATGGAGGAGGCTGAGACGGGTTCGCTTGATGAGGCTATCAGGGAGCTGTCGGGCGAGTTCGAGGATGAGGAGATAAGGTTAATACGCATTAAGGTGCTGGCAGAAGGGAACTAGCGGCAGGGAGCAAGGAGGATTATTTTAAATATGGGTTTCCCCTCCTAAGTTAGGAGGGGTACGGTCCGTCGACTGACGGACCGGGGGGTGGTCTGTCAATTGTGATGATTGAATCTTCGGGATGATGGGAACATGCTGATGATTGCCACCGTCATAAAGTAGAAGGGGTAAATCAGTTCAGATATGATAAAGGTCGGGAGGGGCATATGTCCCTCTCTTTTTTTTATATTATGGTTTATAATAAGGTAATCGGGTATGAGGCGGATGGCGTATAGCGTTGCAGGGAGGAGGATATTATGGGAGAATAGGGCTGCGATAGTGGCGGCGGCGACGGCGGCGTTGCACGCCGCCGTGGCGGCGGCGAGGGTGATGGTGGCAGTGTCCCTGTATGCAGAGCTCTTCGATGCCCAGCGCGCCCTCTGTCTCAGCAGCGCCGCCGCCGAGACAGCTGCCGCTGTCTCCGCCGCCGCCGCACGACTGCCCGCATAGACAACCTTGCCACCGGCACGACTGACAGCATGCAACAGAAAGATATCATCACCCGAAACCAGATCATCACGCAGATCACCCGAGTGACGCATGTAGATCTCCTTCCTGAACCCCATGTTGGCACCGTTGCACATAACAGGATAACCCGACAGCACGGCGGCCTGACTGACCGCCTGTAACGCCGAAAACTCCAGCACTCCGAAACGCAACGCAAAACTCCCTTGGCCACGCTGGTAAACCTCACCAAGTAACATGTCAGCTCCTGTGGCTGCATAACAACCGGCCATGGCACTTACCCATCCGCTTCCAACAACACAGTCAGCATCAGTTGTGAGTATAAGCTCACCCGAAGAACTCCTTACACCAAGACGTATTGCACTCTTCTTGCCTGATGCAGTATTGTATATCAGCCTGAAACCAGGTGCTGAAGAGAGCCTGGCAGCATCGATGAACTCACTTACGGCAACAGGCGTCCTGTCCGTCGAGCGGTCATTCACAATTATTATCTCCAGCAACTCCTTGGGATAATCCTGCCCTGCAAGACAGCGCAGCAATGTGGTGATGGTTTTTTCCTCGTTGCGGCAGGCTACTACAACTGATACCCTAGGCCTGCTGCCAGAGGCAGGCACAGCCTCATCACGGTTCCTGACAAGGATACTCCACAGCCATAATATTCCAAGGGAATATATTGCCACCGGTATTATCAGCCACCACATATACTTTGTCTGAAAGTCGAAAGTCGAAAGTCTGAAAGTCGAAGATGTCTCTACGCTTTACGCTCTACGCTCAAGGCTCCTGCCTGACCATCCACTCAAACGTCCTGTAATGCTCCCCGTCCATCCCCATCGCCTCATAGGTTTTCTGCGCCCGGTGGTTTTCAGACTCGACGTACAGACGCAGCCCGGCAATGCCCTCCGCCAGCCCCTCTTTCTTCACATGATCATACATCAGCCTGAAGATACCCTTGCGTCTGTAATCGGGTATAACATAGACCGACTGAAACCACCATACATTCGCATTACGCCAGTCGCTCCACTCAAAGGTTATCATAAGTGATGCAACTGTTTTACCTTCATCCTCGGCTACATAGTACTGCCCCTTGCCCTGATCATTGAATACAGCATGAACCCCATTTGTAAGCACGTCTCTCCTGAGCTCCAATCCCTCGGTCTCCATTGCCATCGCCTGCTGAAACCTGATTATTGCTTCACTGTCCTTCCTTATCGCTTTCCGGATCTTTATCATATGTTATCTTATTGTCTCAAGTTCCTCAGTCTTCAGTCCTCAGTCTTCAGTCTTCAGTCCTCACATCTCATATCTCACATCTCTACGCTTAATACTCATCCCATGCCTTTATCTCAATCTCACTCTCCGGCACGCTGCAGAAGGCGTTGATGAATGCCGATGCCAGCCGCGCGTTGGTGATCAAAGGTATGTTATAATCTACTGCGCTCCGTCGTATCTGATAGTCATTGTTAAGCTCCTCGGCCGACAGGTCTTTGGGAATATTTATAACCAGGTCTACCACACGGTTGCGTATCAGGTCAACGGTGTTGGGCGATTCCTTCTCATCAGGCCAGAAGGCCACCTCAGTCTCCACGCCTGCATTATTCATGAACACCGCTGTGCCACGCGTTGCATACAGCTTGTATCCGCGTTGCTGCAACAGGCGTGCTGCCTCAATCAGGTCAGCTTTTGATTTGGCAGGGCCTGATGAGATGAGAACAGCCTTCTCAGGCATGCGGTAACCCACTGAGTACATTGCCTTGAGCAGAGCCTCATGGAAGCTGTCTCCTATGCAACCCACCTCACCCGTCGATGCCATGTCAACACCCAGCACAGGGTCTGCCTTTGCCAGGCGTGAGAAGCTGAACTGCGATGCCTTTACCCCGACATAATCGAGGTCAAAGACCGACTTGTGAGGTTTCTCCCAGTGAACGCCGATCATCACTCTTGTGGCCAACTCTATAAGGTTGGTTTTCAATACCTTCGACACGAATGGCATGCTCCGGCTCGCCCGAAGGTTACACTCGATGACCTTGATGTCATTATCACGCGCAAGAAACTGTATATTAAATGGCCCGGAGATATTCAGCTCCCTGGCTATCTCCCTGGCAATACGCTTAATACGTCTGACAGTCTCAAAATAGATCTTCTGCGGCGGGAATACTATAGTAGCATCACCTGAGTGCACCCCGGCATATTCTACATGCTCGCTGATGGCATATGCCACCACCTCGCCTGCCGAGGCAACGGCATCAATCTCAATCTCCTTGGCATACTCGATGAACTCCGAAACCACTACCGGGTGCTCCTTTGATACGCTCGCTGCCAGCTCAAGGAAGTGCACAAGCTCACTGCGGTTTGACACCACATTCATCGCAGCGCCGGAAAGCACATACGACGGTCTGATAAGCACCGGGAAACCAATGCCGTCTATAAACCTGTCTATCTCCTGAAAACTCGTCAGCTCCTGCCACCGGGGCTGATCAACACCCAGGGTGTCGCACATCGATGAGAACTTATGCCTGTCCTCTGCCCGGTCGATCGACTCAGGTGGTGTGCCCATGATAGGTACACCCTGTCTGTGAAGCCGCATGGCCAGGTTGTTTGGAATCTGCCCGCCCATGGCCAGGATCACTCCCCGGGGTGTTTCAAGGTCAATGATATCCATCACCCTCTCAAATGAGAGTTCATCAAAATAGAGACGGTCGCACATGTCATAGTCTGTGCTGACAGTCTCCGGGTTATAGTTTATCATGACACCACGCAGACCTTCACGGCGGATGGTGTTGATGGCATTTACCGAACACCAGTCGAACTCGACACTCGACCCGATACGGTAGGCACCTGAACCCAGTACTATGACTGACCGCTTGTCATTCTCGTACCATATATCGTGCTCCATGCCGCTGTATGTCATATAGAGATAGTTTGTAACGGCGGGATACTCGGCGGCAAGAGTATCAATCTGCTTTACATAGGGAACGATACCCCTGCTTTTCCGGTTGCGGCGCACGGCGAGCATAGCATCGTTTGTCTTTGCGGGTGTAGGTTTCAATACATGACGTGCTATCTGGAAGTCACTGAATCCGTTGATCTTGGCATGCAGAAGCTCATCGGCCGGCAACTCCTCAATCGTGTTGAACGACTCAAGCTGCTTCTTAATGACAGAAATATTCTGAAGCTTGTAGAGAAACCAGCGGTCAATCCTGGTAAGCTCGTATATGCGGTCAACACCCATACCCTTCTCAAGGGCCTCCGCAATCGAGAATATACGCATATCTGTCGGTTCCGAGAGCTCTTTCTCTATATCGCTGAAACTCAGGTTACGGTTGCTGACAAATCCATGCATCCCCAGTCCTATCATCCTGAGCCCTTTCTGTATTGCCTCCTCGAAGGTGCGGCCGATGGCCATTATCTCACCCACGCTTTTCATGCTGCTGCCTATCTCGTGGGCCACCCCCTGGAACTTGTTCAGGTCCCATCGCGGTATCTTGCATACAATATAGTCAAGGGCAGGCTCGAAACAGGCCGTTGTGGTCTTTGTGACCGAGTTCTTCAACTGGTGAAGGCCGTAGCCCAGAGCCAGCTTGGCCGCCACGAAAGCCAGGGGATAACCCGTCGCCTTTGAGGCCAGGGCACTGGAGCGAGAGAGGCGCGCATTGACCTCAATGACACGGTAGTCTTCGGAGCCGGGGTCAAGGGCATACTGAACGTTACACTCCCCGATGATGCCTACATGCCGTATGATTTTTATCGACAGCTCCCGGAGCTTGTGATATTCACTGTTGGTGAGTGTCTGTGAAGGAGCCACCACAATGCTCTCACCGGTGTGTATACCGAGAGGGTCAAAGTTCTCCATGTTGCAGACGGTGATACAGTTATCAAAACGGTCGCGTACTACCTCATATTCAACCTCCTTCCACCCTTTGAGCGATTCCTCCACAAGTATCTGTCCGGAAAAGGTGAAAGCCCTCCCTGCCAATGCCCTTAGCTCATCGGTGTTTGAACAGAATCCGCTGCCCTGCCCCCCCAGGGTGTAAGCAGCCCTTATAATTATCGGAAAACCGAGTTTCTCAGATGCCCTGAGCGCATCATCAACCGTGGTGACGGCAATGCTGCGAGGCGTTCTGACATTTATCTCATCCAGTTTTTTAACAAAGAGCTCACGGTCTTCCGTATCCATTATTGCTCTTACGGGAGTGCCGAGTACCCTGACATTATATTTCTCAAATATTCCCTCCCGGAAGAGAGCAGTACCACAGTTAAGTGCAGTCTGACCACCAAAGGAGAGAAGAATGCC
>JALOMO010000134.1 GCA_025455395.1 Bacteroidales bacterium | reverse complement strand
ATTCCAATAGGCAGTTTAGTTTGCTTTTAACTGCAATAAATATAGCTGTTCACCATAGTAAGAATTAACAGTATTGTATGAAAAATTAGTACCTTAATCCACTAGTGTATGAATCCATTGGTTAATGACAGAAATATCAAAAGATTTAAGGGCAAAGCAGCCATTATTTAACTCCATTTATTATGATGAAAAGGTACAGATCGATTGCTATCAAGGTCTTTATTCTGGTGGTTCTTGCAGGATTGACCGGCTGCCAGAGTAGCAAAAGGGAGAAAAAAGATATCACCAGCACTATAAAATCTGTTGCGTTGAGGGTATCCGACCGGGATTTCCCATCGGTATTCCAGGCATGGAATCCCGCTGATAATCTCAATGAGGACACGCATGTCACACTTGCAAGGCATGACCTGGTATTTCATTCTTCACATGGTTTTAAACTAGTATGGAATAACAATCATACCGGCCTTGCTGACGGGTTCACCTCTGAGAGCCTCATTGAGGGTCTCAGATTCAGGGAAAAAATACTGGAATTAAATCCGAACATGATAATCCTAATTGAGATCAGGTACAGGGATGCTCCCCCATCATGGCTCCCCGAAGAACATCATTGGTGGATGCGTGACAGCACCGGAAATCTTGTCTACGGATGGAAGGAAGGCGGTTTTATCCGCCTTGCACTTGATAATCAGGAGTTCCAGGAGAGAGTTGCTGCCCAGGCTGCGGCTGCAGTAAAAAGCGGTGTTGCAGACGGCGTAATGCTTGACTGGTGGAACGAGAACGAATTTGCTGAAGCCAGGCTGAGTCTGCTAAAGAAAGTAAGAGAAGCTGTTGGTGAGGATGGATTGATAATTGTCAATTCAAATGACCGGAAGATCCCTGAAAGTGCAGCATATGTTAACGGTTTATTCATGGAATGTTATGGTAGTAAAAATCCTGATAACTGGGAGAAGATCCGCACTACACTTCTTTGGGCAGAGGCAAATCTCAGGACACCCAGAATTAACTGCCTTGAAACATGGTTTGATGAATCACGCAATGATTTGTACAAAATGCGTGCGACAACAACACTTACACTTACACATTCTGACGGTTATTGTCTCTTTTCAGATCCCAACTCTCTGCCGGCACCTGATCACCTGCACAACTGGTATACTTTCTGGGACATTCCTCTCGGTAAACCTGCCGGCCCGGGATTTAAAAGGGGTGACGGTGCCTTCCAGCGTGATTATGAAGGTGGTAACGTCATATATAATCCTGTCGGGAACAAACCTGTTTTAATAAAATTCAGTACCAGCATGAAGAGTATAGCAACTGGTCTTATCAGCGACGAACATCAGATAAATGACTATGATGGTGATATTTTCGTCATACCTGATTAGTAAATGCGATAAATTGGATTAATGTTGAAACCGAAGTAAGCCTATCTGCCGCCCCTTTTAGTTTCAACAATCACAACACCGTTTCCACCCCTGACACCATAAACGGCAGATGAGGCATCCTTAAGAACGTTAATCCTTGCAATGTCATTTGGCAGGATGGAACCGAATGAAGAATTATCGACCTCTCTTCCGTCAACAATAAGCAAAGCAGCATTACCGGAAGCGAATGAATTTGAATTCCTGATAATAACCTCCCCATTGATTACCTGAACCCCGGTAAAATTGTCAGTCAATATCTGATATATGCTACGGTACCGTGAATAGTCCATATTGCTGTTTTCTATACTGCTCATAGCATAAAGTTTCTCCTTATCAGTCACGTGTCCATAACCAACAGCCAGATCCGCAGCTTCCTTCTTCCTGATCAGACTGAGATTCACAATGACTACTGTCGTTTCCTTATTTATCTTCACCTTTTGTTTTGTGAAGCCCTCAGCCGAAACAATAAGAATATCTTTCATTCCGGTCTGTGCTGAGAAGGATCCTGTACTGTCTGAGTAAATCAATTCGCCGGTGCTTTTTATCCGGATTGCTGCATTCTGAACTGATATCTCCTCAAAGGCAGTCACTTGCCCTACAACTGTTTTTATCTGTGCGTTTGAAGTACATACCATCATGATCCCGGCAGTCATCAAAAACAATACATGAACACTGTTCTTCATTTATCCTTCTTAATTATATTAATTCCTGAATACTGTTCCTCATCAGGGACATAATTGAAATCATCACGGTTAACCCACGACGGAATGAGTGTATCACCATTCATCCTACGGTTGTAGAAGTCGCGCTCCTTCCCCGAGTATAAAAATTCATCAAAGATATCACCCTGACCCAGCACCCTTGGATCACCTTCATCCCTGAGCCTTCTCATCAGTTCAGCCGAGCAATCATTCTTCAACTCTTCATAACCTGCTGAATCAGCAAGGTTGTTAAGACAGAAGGGATCGAGTGAAACATTATACAACTCCTCCTCGCCTCGTTTGCCAAAACTCAATTCCCAGCATCTTCGCATGGAATCAATCCTCAGGGTTTTTAGTACCTCGGTTTTGGTAGGACTACCGTCAACATTAAGGTATCCTGTCTCCGGATTTCCGGCAGGCCACCTGTCGGTCTTGAAGTTTCTTAGATAGAGATAACCATTCCTCACAACTCCTCTTATGGGATATCCCTGGTCATCCGGTCTTCCGATATCATGTCTCTCTTTGCCTATAAGCACCGATTCTCTCTCCCTGCTTGCCCTCTTGCCGCCCGTTACATAAAGAAGATCTGTAAGGCTTCTCCCGGTGATTTTCTGCATCCCGGCTTCCGTATCCTTAATCCCTGCCACTTCAAGGAATGTAGGGGCGAAATCTATAAAACTTACGTAATCGCTCACTTTTCTTCCAGGTTTCCTTATCCCATTTTTCCACATTATCGCCAATGGCAGATGATTGGAATACTCATATACCTGTCCCTTTGCCCTTGGAAATGCCATGCCATTGTCAGCTGTCACAACAACTATTGTATTCTCAAGCATGCCCTTTTTTTCAAGTATCTCGAGCATTCGGCTAAGATGTTCATCAAAATGGGATATCTCATACGAATAATCCAGCATGTCTGTCCTCACAATTTCGTTGTCGGGCCAGAATCCGGGCACGGTGTCGATCATCTCTGTACTCATCCCGGCTAGTCTCAGTGACGATCCGTACTCGAATGATCTGTGCGGTTCAAGTGAGCCAAACCAGAAACAAAATGGCTCATTTTCAGGCTTGTCATCAAGGAATTTCCGGAAATTACCGGCATAATCAATATTTGAAATCCCGGTTGTGGAAGGCTTCAGTTTAAGATCAGACCATTCAGGACCGGTCAGTTCGCGACGTTTCCCGTTGATTGTGCCGGGGTCGCCGGGAGCCCAGGTCTTCCCTGTTGAACCAACAAAATATCCATTCTCATCTAATACCTCTGCGTAGGTCTTATAGTTTTGGGGAAAATAACAGAAATGATTTGCCGCTTCTTCGAGCTGCCAGCTGTTCCGCCCTGTAAGAATGGAGGCCCGTGACGGGGCTGATTTTGCATTCGGAGTATAGGCATTCATAAAGAGCACCCCTTCAGACGCCACCCTGTCAAAGGCTGGTGTGCTGACCCATGAACAACCAAAGGATCCCATGTGGGGAAATGAGATATCATCACCAAGGCAGAAGAGAATGTTTGGCCTTTGACCCCTGAATCTTTTGATCCTGTGGTTAAATATGTACAAAATGACAGTGATTACGACAATCACTCCCGTAAAGATCGATATTAACCATCGCGATTTCATCTGCCGGCCTCCCTGTTTTTTTCAAATTTCCGAGAACTTCCAATTCAAAGTTAATCCGAAATTGGAATCCGTGGTTTACCCAAAACTAAACTGCCGGTCAGGCTTTTTGAATAATTCCTGTTTGACAATGGATGAATCTGCAGAACCAAACCATAGCAAACACCCTGAATATCTTTTTGTTGTAAGACCTGACAATGAGCAGGGCAACCCATTACATAAGATTTCTGACTGTGATTTGTCATAATTAAATGTACAATAGTTACATATTTGGATACAACTGGATAAAAAAAATAGCACTGTTCAATGAACCTTTGTTAAATGGGGGAATTCCATCCCACAAATGGATCCTCATCAGACATTGTTAATAAATCAAGACTAAATCTTGCGAGACACCCCATAAAATCCCAATCATGCAATTTAAAGGATTCACCTCCGGAATACCTGCCTCGATGATACCTTTATCACTGGCAATTCTTTCTGCTTCAACAGGATGTAAACGAACCACAGCCAATACTAATAGGCCGGATATCATTGTAATAATGGCTGATGATATGGGGTTCTCTGACCTGGGATGTTACGGGGGAGAGATACCGACTCCCAATCTCGACAGGCTTGCAGCCAGCGGAATCCGTTTTTCCCAGTTTTACAATACTGCCCGCAGCTGCCCTACCAGGGCTACCCTGCTGACAGGATTAAACGCCCACATGGCTGGAATAGGTCAGATGGCTGAGGATCCTTATCCTGATCGGAATGACCGCTGGGATTGGGGTGTGGATGGTTACAGAGGATATCTGAACAGGAATTGTGTAACATTTGCTGAGGTTCTAAAGTCATCTGGTTACCATACTTATATGACCGGAAAGTGGCATGTAGGCATGCATGGCGATGAGAAGCGCCCACTTAACCGCGGCTTTGAAAAGTATTATGGAATACTTAGCGGCGCAGCCAGTTATTTTTATCCAGACGGTTTACGCCACTTAACTTATTTGAATGACTCTCAGCCGGCTCCGGACTCAACCACCTATTATACAACGGATGCCTTTACAGATTATGCAATAAAATTTATAACAGAACAGAAGGATACAAATCCTTTCGTCCTCTACCTAGCATATAATGCACCTCACTGGCCACTGCATGCCAAACCGGAGGATATAAAGAAATTTGTTGGCAAATACATGGCAGGATGGGATGAGATCCGCAAGCAGAGATTTCAGCGGCAAATTGAGATCGGTTTATTTGATTCTGAGCTGGAGTTGTCAGCAAGAGACAACCGTGTGAGACCATGGGTTGAAGTCGATTCTTTGCAGAAGGTGAGGTCTGATTACCGGATGGCAGTTTATGCAGCACAGGTTTATTGTATGGATTACAACATTGGCAGGCTTTTAGAAGTACTGGAAGATCGGGGGAATCTGGATAACACATTGATAATATTTCTCTCTGACAACGGAGCCTGCGCGGAATCATATGATGAATTCGGAAGCAAAGATGACAGCTTCATCAACAGGGCAACATTCGGTGGTGCCGTATCATACGGAATAGGATGGGCTAACGTATCCAATACTCCCTTATTCGAGTACAAAGTCAAATCATTTGAGGGAGGAATATCTGCCCCGCTGATCATCCACTGGCCTGCCAGAATGAAAGTAACAGATGGAGTGATCGACCACACTCCGGTGCAACTTATTGATATTATGCCCACGATACTTGATGCTGCGGGTGCAAAATACCCTGAGATATTTCATAACGGAAATGATATCTTTCCCATTGAAGGCCATTCAGTCATCGGATCCCTTTCAGGCAAAAAAATCAAGGGTCATGAATGGATGTTCTGGGAGCATTCAGGGTTCTGCGCAGTTCGCCATGAAGACCTGAAGGCATATAAAAAGCTTGAAGACACGGTCTGGCAACTCTATAATCTGGCAAATGACCGGATGGAATCACACGATATTTCCGGCGATTATCCTGAAATAGTCCGTGAGATGAGCAGTAAATGGTACGATTGGGCAAACAGCCACAGGGTTTTACCCAAAGGGGCTGCTGAAAAACCATAGTTAATTTTCATGGATATCTGTAACAGATGAGATTGATAAGACTACATATTCTCATTCTTTTCTCCCCCATTGCCAGGGGAGGTACTGGCAGCAATTGTGGCGCATACGTGGGTGTAATTTCTGCTTCAAACGGCAAAGAGATTCACAGTTCTGAAGACTTTGACTATTTTAGCTATATATCTGGAAATCAAAACTAATCATTCAATTATGCACCGCATTGTGTTGATTATTTGCAGCTTCATAATCACTTCTGTAACCTGTAAAGGACAACTCCACACGGATGACTTGCCAGAGATCAGGAAATTGCTTAAAAAACATGATTCCGCAGTCTATATTATGGATGACTGGATGCGTGATCCTTATATAATGATCGGACCGGATGGTTTCTATTATCTGACCTGCACTCAGCAGGCTGCCGAAATAACCCACAGACCTGCAGTGAGCAACGGCATTCCGATATACAGGAGTTCTGATCTGGCCAAATGGGAATACATAGGAACTCCTTATACCATTGATGACGCAGCCAATTGTGACGACTACGTCAGACTCCTGAAGGAAAAGGGGAATAATCAGGAGCTGAGATTATGGGCCCCGGAACTCTACTTTATTAAAGGGATGTGGTGTGCCGTACATACATCAAATGTGGGTCTGGGAAATTTCATTTTATCAGAAGGAATGTTTTCTGAAGAATCATTAAACCAATGGGGTGAAAAATTCGGTCGTCAGCATGATCCCTCTCTGTTCCAGGATGATGACGGTATTGTATGGCTTGTTTCAAGGTGTACACAGATACAAAAACTTAACACCGACCTTTCAGGATTTGAGGGTGATCCTGTAAGTATTTCACCTTCAGACAGAAAAATGGGACATGAGGGAGCTCTCATTATCAAATTTGAAGGTAAATACATCTTGTTTGGAACTGCCTGGTCAACTGATACAATGAGAAAAGGGACCTATAATCTTTATTACACTACTGCTGACAGGATAGAAGGTCCATATGGCCCTCGCAGGTTCGCAGGGAGATTTCTTGGCCATGGAACACCTTTCAGGGATAAAGAGGGCAGATGGTGGTGTACAGCCTTTTATAATGCAAATGTACCACCACTTGGCGGAGAGGAGGCTAAAACCAAAGACCTCTCAGGCAATGCTTACACTATTAATCGCCAGGGACTTACCCTTGTCCCAATCGAAATTACCATGAAAGACGGAGATGTGGTTGTATATGCCAAAGATGAATACTACAGGTACCCGGGGCCTGAAGAGGTACAGAGATTTGGCAAAGAGGGCAAGGAGGTAACAAGGTGAAAATAATCATCGCACCCGATTCATTCAAAGGAAGTCTGACAGCACACCAGGCTGCTGAAGCTATGCGGGCAGGAATCAGAAGAGTGGATAAAACCATTGAGACGGTTCTTGTACCCATTGCTGACGGAGGAGAAGGAACTGTGCAATCACTGGTTGATGCCTCAGGGGGCAGGATAATAGAACTCGCTGTCAATGACCCCCTCTGCAGGAAGATCAAATCATTCTACGGGATCATGGGTGACGGTAAAACAGCTGTTATAGAGATGGCTGCGGCTTCAGGCCTCACATTACTGACCCCGGAAGAAAGAAATCCTTTGCATACGTCAACATACGGATTCGGGGAGCTTATTATGGACGCCATTGGCAGAGGCTGTACCGATTTTATCCTGGGGCTCGGTGGCAGCGCTACTAATGATGCCGGGTGTGGTATGGCAAGCGCCCTGGGTGTACGATTCCTCGATATTAACGGTTATATGACAGGAACTACCGGAGGGGAACTGTCACAAATTGCATCAATTGATATCTCTCAAATGGACCCCCGAATCCGAAAAGCAAGATTCACGGCAGCCTGTGATGTTGTGAACCCTCTCTGCGGGGAAAGAGGAGC
>JALOMO010000133.1 GCA_025455395.1 Bacteroidales bacterium | reverse complement strand
TCCTGCAGATGGGATATTTCCGCCCGCACAACAGAGACCACCGTTACAAAAACCTCTATTTTACAGGGGGGAGCACTCACCCTGGCAACGGGATACCAATGGTATTGCTTTCTGCAAAGCTGGTGTCAGAAAGAATTATCTTTGAGCAGGTCAAAGCCTAAATATGTAAATGATGACAAACAAAGAACAATTCATAATTACCTTTGAGTCAATAGATTTCACAAAGATAACTGATCACCCCAACATCCTTATTGCTGCCAGGTTCTGGGATCAGGAGCGATACCAGGCAGCGCGTACATGTTACCGTTTCATGCGTACCATTGATGACCTCATAGATAACCACAAGGCAGAATTCCGCGAGATAGCCGGTAGTGACAGGGAACAGTTCACCAAAGATGTCTATAAGTGGCTTGATATGCTGCATGACGGAGCAGACTCCTCACCCTTTGGAAGGGAACTTACCAGTACGGTTCAGCGATTCAGGATTCCCCGCCGGGCTCTGGAAGATTTTGCCGGGTCAATGCTCTATGATGTCACACATGACGGTTTTGCCACCCTGAATGATTTTATTCATTACTCGGGTGGCGCGTCTGTAGCTCCTGCTACCATCTTCGTTCACCTGGCAGGTCTGCAGGATAAGAACGGGATGTTTGATGATCCGCCTTTTGATGTGCGAAGCGCAGCACTGCCATGTGCGATGTTCAGCTATTTTGTACACATAATCCGTGACTTCCGTAAAGACCAGTTGAACAACCTGAGCTATTTTGCCGATGAGGTGATTGCCAGACATCACCTTTCGCGCAGCGACATGAATAACATAGCAAACGGTGCCCCAATACCCGCAGGATTCAGGGCTATGATGAGAGAATATCTTCAGATAGCCGACAGTTACAGGTCAGACACGCTGAGAGTGATGGAGAAGATATGCCCGCTACTTGAGCCTCGTTACCGGCTAAGCCTCGAGGTGATTTTTGACCTCTATCTGATGGTCTTTGAACGCATTGACCCCGATCATGGCACCTTCACAACGGAAGAACTCAACCCTTCGCCGTCACAGACGCAGGAGCGGGTCAGGGGCGTGATTGAAAGGTTTAAGGAATAAGGTGCATGGGGCCCTCCTTCGCCAAGGCTTCGGAGGGCAATGCATGGGGCAGGGAGCCTAAAGCACAGAGGTGTGAGACTTGAGGAGTTTTACCACTGAGTGACACTGAGTAATATACAGAGTTACACAGTTTTTTTGTCATTCAGATTGAATCATAACAGTGAAACTCCACTTTAACTCTGTGTTAATAAGTGGTTAAGAATTTCAAAGACATCAGGACCGCAGGACTGTAAGACTGCAGGACTGCAGGACAATACCCTTTTAATAATCTGCAGGAATGATTATTTTGCATCTTCAAATTTACAGCTGATGCTAAAGAGAATCCCTCACACCTATGTAATTGTCTTCAGTATTATAGTTTTATGTGCTGTTCTATCGTGGATAGTGCCCGGTGGATCATTTGACAGGCACACGGTCAATGTGAACGGTATTGACAGGAATGTGGTCATACCTGGTTCATTTCATTATACCGAAAGCAATCCCCAGACCTGGCAGGTCTTTTCGGCACTCTTCGACGGATTCGTCGAGAGAGCCGACATAATAGTCTTCATACTCATTATCGGAGGCGCCTTCTGGATCATGAATGAAAGCAAGGCAATTGATGTGGCAATCGGATCGGTACTCAGGTTCACTACGAGAATAAGTAACCGCCGGCTCATTAGAAAGATCGGTGCTGACAACCTTATCTTCATGCTGATCATGGTAACCTTCAGTTTCTTCGGAGCAGTCTTCGGCATGAGTGAGGAGACCATCGCTTTTACAATAATATTTGTACCACTTGCAATATCAATGGGATATGACTCGATCGTCGGAGTCTCACTTTGTTTTGTTGCTGCGGCGCTGGGTTTTGCAGGAGCCTTCCTGAATCCTTTCACAATCGGGATCGCTCAGGGTTTGTCTGACTTACCTCTTTTCTCCGGCCTTCAGTACAGACTCTTAATGTGGTTGATCATTAGTGCAGCAGGGTTTGCATATATCATAGTTTATGCACGGAAAATACGTAAAAACCCGCAACGATCACCTGTAATAGATGATGATAATTACTGGCGTAACCTGCACAGCATGAACAAGCTGGAGATTGAATACCATACTCCGCCTGCAGCCTGGGTAGTATTTGCCTTACTCACTGCTGTAATGGCAATCTTTTCATGGATCAACCCAATGACATCACTTTCCTTTGGAGAAGGCAAACTAATTCTTCCTGCCATCCCTGTTTTAACAGGATTATTCGTGGTAACCGGGTTTATTACTCTGAGAAAGTCAGTACATTTTTTTGTGATCAATATACTGCTCTTCACTATATTCTTCCTCATAACAGGTGTCATGGGCTACGGATGGTATATTATGGAGATTGCCACCCTCTTTTTTGCCATGGGACTTGCCTCAGGGATCTCAATGAGCTACGGGGCAAACAAAATAACGAAGCTCTTTCTTGACGGTGTGAAGGATATCCAGTCTGCGGCACTCATAGTCGGACTTGCCGGAGGAATAATCATCATCCTTGAAAACGGAAACATAATAGACACCCTGCTGTACAAGCTTTCCGATTCTATTTCAGGGGCTGGCAAACTCGGATCTATAAGTATGATGTACCTGGTTCAGAACCTTATCAACCTCGTAATGCCTTCAGGCTCAGCCAAGGCAGCTCTCACTATACCCATGATGTCGCAGTTCTCAGACCTGATTGGCATTTCAAGGCAGGCAACGGTTGTAGCCTTTCAGCTCGGCGACGGATTCACGAATATGATAACCCCTACATCTGGTGTTCTGCTTGGTGTCCTGAGTGTTGCAAAAATACCATATGATAAATGGTTCAGATGGGTGTTTCCTCTGATAATAATACTTATACTGATTGGGTTCCTACTGCTGCTTCCAACAATTTACCTTTCGCTGGAAGGATTTTAGATGAATTGTCGAATCTATGAATCTTTGAATTTTTGAATCTTGAATTTAAATCTCTGACCGGGGTCAGGAACATAAGATAACAGCTTGTTAGAGATATTCTGGTTTTTACCTATCTTCATATTGTTTTTTCTGGAATCGCGGTGATTTTTTAAATAAGGAAAGGGGAAAGCATCTGAAAATAAATCTGATGCCCAATGGATATGATAATAAAGATCTATCTCGTCATCATTGCATATTTTGTTCTCGGTGCTGCCGGTTTCCTGCTGATAAACAGGAAGAGATCGCCTGAAGATGCCAGAAAAAACTGGATCAAGTACCTTACTTATTTCGCAATTATTAATACGCTTTTTGCGTCAATTGTCTTTAAACCGGTATATTTCAGCTATATAGCAGTAATCATCATCGTTGCGGGCCTCTACGAGCTTTACACACTTTACCGGAGATACGGAAGTGACAGGGAGAGACTTTTCTTTGCGGCACTGATCATTTATGCAGTTTTCTCAACAGGATTCTACCTCTTCAGCCGATGTCACATGAATGATATACTCTTCGGCTTTCTTGTTGTCTCTGTATTCGACTCCTTCAGCCAGATCTCTGGTCAGCTTGCTGGCAGGATTAAACTTGTACCGGCTATCAGTCCGGGAAAGACTTATGAAGGCTTTGCCGGAGGTCTCTTCTTTGCGGCTATGACTGCTATGATTATCAAGGATTTGCCCGCGATGACCAACCTCAGTGCTGCAATGTCGGGTATATTAATATCACTGTCAGCACTCGCCGGCGATCTTTTGGCTTCATTATATAAAAGAAAATTCGGGGTCAAGGACTACAGTAACCTTATACCCGGACACGGCGGCGTTCTCGATCGCTTTGACAGTCTCATGGCAGGAGGTGCTGCAATGCTTCTTCTTTCATTTATAACACACTGAATACTAATTTTATGGATGTACAGATATACTACATGTTGGCTTTCCTTGTTGGAATTTTTCTCCTTCTGTTCCTCAATGACCGATTACATAAGAAATTCGGAATTGCATCAGAATATACAAGGAAGCTGGCACACTTCTCAGCCACTGGATCAACTCTTACCTTTCCATTGCTTTTTACTTCTCACTGGTATCCCTTTACCCTTGCAGTGGTATTTTTCCTCATTCTGCTTCTCAGCATGAACACGAAATACCTTAAATCGATTCACGAGATCGACAGGTACTCAGCCGGGAGTTTTCTCCTCCCTCCGGCCATCTACCTGCCGTTTCTTATCTCAGTCAAGGCTGGAGACCCTTTCTTTTTTATTCTGCCGACACTGATACTGGCAGTGAGTGATCCTCTTGCAGGTCTGGTTGGATATGTCTTCAAGGAAGGCAATCCAAAGATAGTGCTATTCTCCAGGCAACTGAACAAGACCATATATGGCTCCTCAGCCTTCTTCATATCAGCTTTCGTTTTGAGTCTGATCGCTATGAACATCAACACCCACGATCCTGTAGGAGAAACACTTATGGCGGCGCTTTTTGTAGCGGCTGCCTCAACAGTTACTGAAATGTTAAGCCCCGGAGGGACAGATAACATCACTGTTCCAATGATAGTTATACTTGTTCTCAGCTTTTACAGATAGCAACTATAAATAATAACCCCATCTGCCATGACAGCCCCAGGTGAAAAAGAAAACATATACAATATCCCGAACGCTATCAGCGCGTACAGGCTCCTTGTATCCCCTGTTATACTATACCTCGCCGTCACAGGTGCGGAGAAATCCTTTATCATCCTTATTTGTATCAGTCTGATTACAGATATTGTTGACGGATTCATCGCCCGCAGGTTCAACCTGGTGACAAGGATAGGTGCACAGATTGACAACCTTGCTGATTTTGCCACCTACCTCCTTGCAGTCTACGGCCTCTACAGGTTCAGGTGGGATGAGGTTGAGCCACACGCCTGGCTCCTGTATCTTTTCTTCGCTATCTTTTTCATATCATACTTCATCGGATGGGCGAGGTTCAAAAAAATGCCCGGACTTCATCTCTATTCAGCTGTCACAGCAGCATATCTTCAGGGCTTTTTTCTGTTTATTGTATTTGCCGTTGGCTTTTGGCCATGGCTCTACTTCCTGGCCATGGGTTGGGGAGCGATTGCCTATATTGAGAAGTGTATTGTATTGCTTATAATAGAAGAGATAGCTCCGGGGACCAGGGGGCTTTACTGGGTGCTGAAAAAGAAACGCCATGCCTCGGAAGAAGCAAAATAGAGGCTGATAACCCCAGAGCAGAGACGTTGAATGCAACGTCTCTACTTCTTCATCGCTTTTGTCAGCACTCCCATCACGCCTCTGATGAAGGTGGCCGAGGTAAGGACTTTTACAACAGGGTGTACCGGTGCCCGGCGGCGGGATGAGGATGTGCGGCTATATCGCCCAGTATCTCTTTCTTTCTCCCTTGCCATTCGTTCATCCGCCTCATTTTTCTCCCGTTCCAGTGATGCCATCTTACGCTCCAGCATCTCGTATGCACTCTCCCTGTCTATCACTCTTGAATACTTCCTGACAAGGTCAGAGGAGTTGTTGATGGAGTCTATCTCCTGTTCTGCCAGTATATCCATCCTGCTCATCGGAGCCCGCATCATTACTGCAGCCAGAGGTGTGGGGATACCCTTTTCATTCAGGGCGGTAACGAGAGCCTCCCCGGTACCGAGCGAGGTAAGAACCTCTTCTGTCTTATAGTATTCCGATACCGGGAAGTTATCAGCTGTCAGTCTTATTTCCTTTCGGTCATTGGCAGTGAATGCCCTGAGAGCGTGCTGCACCTTGAGGCCAAGCTGGGCAAGTACCGGGGCAGGCACATCCATCGGGTTCTGCGTGATGAAATAAACCCCCACTCCCTTGGAGCGTATGAGCTTGACGATTGTCTCTATCTGTTCCAGCAGGGTCTTACTGGCCTGACTGAATATGAGATGTGCCTCATCAATGAAAATTATCAGCTCTGGCTTTGGCATATCGCCCTTTTCAGGCATCTGGCCGTAAACCTCGGCAAGAAGTGAGAGCATGAAGGTTGAAAAGAGTTTCGGTTTATCCTGTATATCATTCAACCGAATGATGTTTATATAACCGTGACCGCTGCTGTCCCTTCGCATGAGATCATAAACATCGAAGGACTCTTCTCCGAAGAATCGTTCTGCACCCTGCTGTTCGAGCTCAATGATCTTTCGAAGTATGATTCCTGCCGAGGCAGATGATATCATTCCATACTCATCCTCAAGCTCACTCTTGCCTTCACCGGTAAGATACTGAATGACCTTCTTAATGTCTTTAAGATCAATCAGCCCCATGTTGTTATCATCACAGTATTTGAATATGATTGATATGATGCCGGCCTGAGTGTCGTTCAGATCAAGTATGCGTGAGAAGAGTACGGGGCCGAATTCAGATACTGTGGCCCGGAGCCGGACGCCATTCTGCTCTGAGATTGTCAGCAGTTCGACCGGGAAGCCCATTGTTGAGTAGGGGAGGCTGATCTTCGAGTGCCTGTCTGTAATGAATGGCTTCTCCTCTCCGGGTTTAGCCACACCGCTCAGGTCACCCTTGACATCCATGACAAGGGAGGGTATGCCCTTAAGTGACAATTGTTCTGCAAGGACCTGCAGTGTCTTGGTTTTTCCGGTTCCTGTTGCCCCTGCTATAAGACCATGTCTGTTGAGAGTCTTCAGGGGCACCCTTATGTGGCTGTCAGCAACAGCCTCTCCCTCAAATATCGCACCTCCAAGGATGATATAGTCGCCCTTACAGGCATATCCATCATTGATGTATGAGGAAAAAATATCTCTTCTGCTCATGATTTGGTAATTATGCCATAAAGATATAAAAAGCCGCCGGAGAGATACTCCGGCGGCTTTTATAATAAGGTGTTTTTCGGGATTAGATCGCTCCCAGAAGCTCTTTCACTTTTGCACCGAGAGCCTCACCGCGGAGGTTATGACCAACGATAATTCCGTTCTCATCGAGAAGGAAGTTAGCAGGTATTGCGCTTACGGCATATAATTTTGCAGGTTCACAATCCCAGTATTTCAGATCTGACACATGTGTCCATGTAAGCTTATCATCAGCGATGGCTTTCGTCCATGCATCAGCGGTCTGGTCAAGTGACACGCCAAAGACATCAAAGCCCATCTTATTGTACTCATTCCATACTTTAACAACATTGGGATTCTCCTGACGGCATGGGCCGCACCATGCTGCCCAGAAATCAACAAGTAGCAGTTTGGTGTTGCCACCTACCTTGGAATAGAGAGAAACGGGTGTTCCGTTGACATCATTCAATGTAAAGTCAGGGGCCTTCTGTCCGATGGCAACCGCCTTGAGATGAACCAGTTTTTCCTTCATGGTAATGACCGATTGAACTTTGTTCAGGGTTGTATCAAGCTTGCCAAGGAGCTCTTCCATCTCCGATGCCTCAAGATAATATGATATTTCGCCAAGAACAGAGGGAGTAATATAAGAAGAGGGGTTGTTTGTGATAAACTCTTTCTTCATTTCAGTCTGCTTTGAATCCATCTCCTCAAACTCCTTTTCAATGGCAGACGCAAGCTCTTCATTACCAGCCATTTTGGCCTCACGATACCGGTCATATGCTTTGCGCATCTCATCATTCATCTCATCAAATGATGCCTTGTATGTTTCATACTCTGTATGTGTTTGTGACCCTGACACAGATGCCAGGT
>JALOMO010000041.1 GCA_025455395.1 Bacteroidales bacterium | reverse complement strand
GTGGTGGTGATGATGTCAATCTTACCGAAGACATTGCAGAATTCATGGGTTCCCCTTCCTGTTTTACCGATGAATCCCGATGCATGAGAGTCATCAACAAGCAGCATGGCATCATATTTTTCGCAAAGCTTAACCATCTCATCAAGTCTTGCCGTATCGCCATCCATGGAGAAGACACCGTCGGTGATGACCAGCTTCAGGCGTTTATCAGCGTGGAGAAGGAGTTTCTCTTCAAGGTGCTCCATGGATGAGTGTTTGAAGGTATCATGCTGTGCACTGCAGAGTCTCATGCCATCGATAATAGAGGCATGAACGAGTCTGTCGGAGATCATGATATCCTCGCTTGTGAGAATGGCCTCGAACACACCCGCATTGGCATCCATGCATGAGGGGAACAGTATCGTGTCTTCGGTACCGAGAAATTCGGTCACTCTTTTTTCCAACTCCCGGTGTATGTCCTGGGTGCCGCATATGAAGCGCACGGAAGACATCCCATAGCCTCTTGTGTCAAGGCCATCATGAGCTGCCTTTATCACTTCGGGGTGGCTAGAGAGTCCCAGGTAATTATTGGCGCACATGTTTATGACCTTTTTGAGGTCAGAGCCTGAAGGAAACTCAACCTCTATGTCAGCTGACTGTGAGCTGTGAATAAACCTCTCTTCCTTGAATATACCGGCATGCTTAATCTCAGCCAGCTGTGTCAGGTAGATGTTTCTTATTTTGTCGGGGTAACTCATGGCGTCTGATATTAGGTTATTTGAGGTACTGGTTTACCAGCGCCACAATACTGTTTACATTGTCAAATGCCTCGGGCGTTGCCTTTGAAGGAGGGATCTTGATTTTGAACTTATTCTCGAGGAAAACGAGCAGTGATACCATTGAGAATGAGTCAACATAACCGCTGGATATGAGAGGCGTTTCGTATGTTATGGTGACATCATCATCATCAATGTATTCCTTAATGACATAATTAAGGACGAGATCCTTCATTTCGTTAAGATTCATTTCTTCCATAGCTTGTTATTTTGAACTATTAAGGGATTTGTCAGGATTATTGGCTTAATCATTTTCGAGAGTGGAAATATCACCTATCTCTTCTCCCCATTCCTTAGCATGGAGAACCCGTCTCATGATCTTGCCGCTGCGGGTCTTAGGCAGCTTCTCCATGAATTCCACTGCCTGTGGCATTGCCAGAGGAGAAAGTTTTTTTCTGATGAAATTCATTATATCAAGCTCGAGATCAGGACTTTGAGCAAAGCCTGGCTTCAGAGTGATGAATGCTTTCACCACCTCCATATTTATCTCATCCGGTTTTGAGGTAACGGCCGATTCACCTACAGCCGGATGCTCTAATAGGGCTGATTCCACCTCGAACGGGCTGACAAGGTGCCCGCCGGTATTTATTACATCATCATCACGGCCTATGAACCAGTAATAGCCCTCGTTATCTATGCTGGCCCTGTCACCTGAGAGATACCAGCCATTCACAAATTTGTCCCTATATTTCTCAGGGTTATTCCAGTATGTTCGCATCATTGCCGGCCAGCCTGGTTGGAAGGCAATCAGTCCGGCCCTTCCGTGCTCTGATATGGGAGCATAAGTCACCGGGTCAAGGACTGTACCTCTAATACCGGGAAACGTTTTTCCCATCGATCCGGGCTTGACCTTCATACCGGGGAAGTTGGTGATCATTATTGATCCTGTTTCAGTCTGCCAGAAAGTATCAAGGAACGGTTTCCCGAATACTCTTTCTGACCATATCACAGCTTCAGAATTGAGTGGCTCACCCACACTTGCCAGGTGACGCAGTGAGGAGAGGTCAAACGACTTCACAATCTCATCGCCGGCTTTCATAAGGGACCTTATTGCTGTCGGAGCTGAATACCATACTGTCACCCTGTGCTTCTCAATAAACTTATACCATGCCTGGGCTGAGAAGCCCGAATCTAAGACACACTGTGTTATTCCGAGGCTCCAGGGGCCTATTATGCCGTATGATGTGCCAGTCACCCAGCCCGGGTCGGCAGTGCACCAGTAGATATCCTCGTTACGCAGGTCAAGAACCCACTTTGTCGTAAGATACTGGGAGATAAGTGAATAATGTACATGCTTTACTCCCTTAGGCTGGCCGGTGGTTCCTGATGTATAATGAAGTACTGACGGCGACTCGGCTGTTGTGGGATGGATATCCAGATTCTCAACAGGTTCTGACTTCTCAAGGCTAAAAAGAACCTCTCCCTTCTCAAGATCGGATGCCTTTACCCCGTCAACAATTATTACATATTCAAGATGAGGCAATTGCGAACGTATTTTTCTCACCTTAGGGAGATGTTTTTTTTGTGTGATGACCGCCCTTGTCTGTGCATTTTCGAGTCTGACAAAAAGTGATTCATCACCGAATGCTGAAAAGAGTGGTTGTACAATTGCCCCTATCTTCAATATGCCAAGGAAAGAAAGATATAGCTCAGGTATCCTGTCCATAAAAAGGCATACCCGGTCACCGTCATTAATCCCCAACCCGCGCAGGAAAGTTCCGATTGTGTTGCCGGCGAGTCTGATGTCATTGAAAGTATACTTCTTTTCAACCCCGCCAAATCCCTCATAATGGAGGGCTGTCTTTTCGGCATGGCCTTTCAGGCATATCCTGTCGCTGCAGTACCATCCGATGTTGATCCTGTCGCCGGGTTTATATTCGAGTTCCTTTTCCGCTATACTCCAGCTGAAGTCCCTGGATAACTCGTCGTATGTAAAATGATCGGGCATAGATATCATTGATTAAATTACTCAATGCATTGAATTTAGAATTAATTTTTAAAATAGCATTGAACTTTTAAGAGTTTTATCAGCGTTGAGTTAAAAGTCTGTAAAGTCTGAAGGTTAAAAGTCTGAAAATGAATGTGAGGCTATCATTGGAGAGTTTTTATCAGACCTGACAGAAGTTTTGATATTTCTGTCGATTTTTCTAAAAGCTCATTAAATTTTATGAAATCAATATACTTTAAATCAGCAGCCAGATAAAGCATTGATCTGACTTCCCCTGATGAGCTTTTGGCAATAAACAGAAAATGTTTAAAATCCTTGTCTGAGCCTCTCTCAAAACCTTCTGCAATATTATTCATTACTGATATTGATGCACGTAATATCTGATCTCTAAAACTGAAGTCTCTATTATCTTTAAATAAGAAGTATAAAGTGGTTGTCAGATCTTTCGCCTTCTGCCAGGCAATAATCTCCTCAAACCGCTCAATCTTCATAATGAGTATTTTTTAACTTTATAGACTTTCGACTTTATAGACTTTCGACTTTATAGACTTTCGACTTTATGTACTTTCGACTAACCTTCATTACCAGTTCAGAATGACCTTTCCGCAGTTACCCTCTTCCATCACGTCAAATCCCTTCTGGAAGTCGTCGATATTGAAACGGTGAGTGATGATCGGTTCGAGGTTGATGCCTCCGATAATCATCATCTGCATTTTGTACCATGTCTCCCACATTTCGCGGCCGTAGATACCTTTGAGGGTAAGGGCCTTGAAAATTATATCGCTCCACGGAACCTCGAAGTTTGAGGGAAGGATACCCAGCAGGGCAATGCTGGAGCCGTTATACATATTTTCTATCATCTCCCTGAAGGCGATGGGAGAGCCTGACATCTCAAGCCCCACATCAAACCCCTTCATGTGAAGCGGTTCAAGCACATCATGAATCTTCTCGCCTTTCTTCGGGTTCACCACCATAGTGGCTCCCATCTTTTTAGCCAGGTCAAGACGGTAGTCACTCAGGTCGCTGGCCACAATGTGGCGTGCCCCGGCAAACCGTGCAATGGCAATTGCCATGCTGCCAATTAGGCCTGCCCCGGTGATCAGTACATCTTCTCCCAGAAGCGGAAATGCCAGGGCAGTATGTGCAGCATTGCCGAAAGGATCCATTATTGCGGCCCAGTCGTCAGGTATACGGTGGTCTAACAGTACAACATTGCGTGCCGGGATCTTGACATACTCGGCAAAGGAACCGTCGATATGTACTCCGATACCTACCGTGTTTTCGCAGACATGCTCTCTTCCCCTGCGGCAGTTACGGCATATGCCGCAGTAGAGATGACCCTCACCTGTAACCCTGTCACCAACTTTCACATTGGTAACACCGGGGCCTGCCTTCTCGACATAACCCATATACTCATGACCGATCGTCATTGGCACCTTTATGGTTTTCTGAGCCCACTGGTCCCATTCATATATATGGAGGTCCGTACCACAGATGGCTGACTTTTTCACCTTTATTATGACATCATTGTATCCCGGTTCTGGAACTGGTACTTCCTGCATCCATAGTCCTTTGGCTGCCTGAGCCTTGACAAGAGCCTTCATCTTATTCATAGTGCTATTCTTATTTGAATCGTTATAATGTAAATTTAATACAAAAAGAGGAGTTTGTTTATCTTTGCCCGTATCGACGCTCAATTTGAGCGTCGCTCTGTATTATTTTTACTGTTTCCTAAAGATTACAGACATGACAGACAGAAAAGTACGCGTGCGTTTTGCCCCCAGCCCAACAGGGCCGCTGCATATCGGAGGTGTTCGCACGGCATTATATAACTTTCTTTTTGCACGCCATTATGGTGGTGACTTTATCCTGCGGATTGAGGATACTGATCAGGCACGATACGTTGAGGGTGCCGAAGAGTACATCATGGAAGCTCTTGAGTGGTCAGGGATTAAGGTTGATGAAGGAGTGAGGGAGGGAGGACCGCACGCCCCATACAGGCAGAGTGAAAGAAAGGAGATCTACAGGCAATATGCCATGGACCTCCTTGACAAAGGTGATGCCTATTATGCCTTTGATGCCCCGGAAGAGCTTGAGAAGCTCAGGGAGGATTGTGAGGCCAGGGGTGAGACCTTCAATTATGGCTGCGCTACACGCGGTAAGATGTTAAATTCACTCACCCTGAGCGATAAAGAAGTAAAGCAAAGAACTGCATCGGGCCAGCAGTATGTTGTAAGGTACCGCATGCCTGATAATGAGGATATCTATTTCACTGATATCATTAGGGGAGACATTGTAGTCAATACATCAACACTCGATGACAAGGTGCTGTTTAAGTCTGACGGTATGCCTACATATCATCTGGCTAATATCGTTGATGACCATCTCATGGAGATATCGCACGTTATCAGAGGTGAAGAGTGGCTTCCCTCACTGCCTCTTCATGTGATGCTGTACCGCTCGTTCGGATGGAGCGCTCCGCTGTTTGCCCATCTCCCTCTTCTTCTCAAGCCGACAGGCAAGGGCAAGCTCAGCAAGCGCGACGGAGATAAAATGGGCTTCCCGGTCTTTCCTCTATATTGGCCCTATGGGGAGACGGCAACGGGATATCGTGAAGAGGGCTACTTCCCTGAAGCCTTCGTGAATATGCTTGCCCTTCTGGGATGGAATCCCGGCACAGAAAAGGAGATCTTTACAATGGAGGAGCTCATAGAAGCCTTTTCTATTGACAGGGTGGGTAAATCGGGCTCCAGATTCGACCCTGAGAAAGCCAGGTGGTTCAATACTAGATATTTCCAGATGAAGAGTGATGAGGCGCTGGCAGCCCTTTTCATGCCGGTGGTGAATGAAAAGGGATATAATCCTTCTGTCGAAGCTCTCGTTAAGGCAGTATCGCTCGTAAGGGAGAGGGCTGGCTTTGTCAGTGATCTGTGGAAAGAAACAGACTTTTTCTTTATTGCACCGGAGGCATACGATCAGGAGGTTGTAAAAAAGAGATGGAATGAAGATTCTCCACGTATTATTTCAGAGCTGCGAACAGTTGTATCAGGCATAGAGCCCCTCTACTCGGATAACTGTGAACGAATTGTCAAGGAATGGATAAGCGAACGTGGACTTAGTACCGGTACCGTGCTTAACCTCTTCAGGCTGCTCATTGTAGGCGCTTCACGCGGGCCTCACCTGTTTGATATTGTTGAATGGATAGGCAGGGATGAGACTCTGCGGCGCCTCGACAACGGGGTGAAGCACCTTTCACAACAGCCGTAATGAATCTTGGAAAGGAGATAGAATACATCGATTTCCACACTCATCATGGTGCCGGATCGGCAGATACAGTAGCGGTCAGGAACATCATGTCAGGAGAAGATATCCCTGAAGATTTTACACCAAATACGCTCTTCTCAGCAGGAATTCACCCTTGGCAGGGTACAGCCGATAACATTAAATGGCTTAAAACGGAATTAATACTTACAGCAGCTCACCCTCATGTGGCAGTCATCGGAGAGGCGGGCTTTGACCGACTGAAAGGGCCACCCCCCGACGTACAGCGTGATCTCTTCCGTTTTCAATGCCAGCTGGCAGAAGAGATGCACAAGCCAATGGTCATACATTGTGTAAGAGGCTGGGACGATCTGCTCACCCTACGACAGGAGGTGAAACCCGTGATGCCCTGGGTCATTCATGGTTTCCGGGGCAAACCACAGCTTGCTGAAACTCTTGCCGGAAAGGGATTCTGGTTCTCCCTCGGGCTCTCAGGCCTTAAGAAAGAGATACTGGATTCGATATCTTATGACAGACTCCTTCTCGAGACAGACGATACAGTAGGTTCAATAACAAATGTTTATCTTCGGCTCATGGAACTGACTCACCGTCAGGCAGTACAAATTACCGAGCTCATTAAAGCGAATTTCAATAATCTTTTCAGTTAATACAGGTAATGGAGCACTGGTTATCTAGAACGGAGCTGTGCCTTGGAAAAGAGGCCCTGCTGAAGCTGAGAGAGGCTCATGTCCTTGTCGCCGGCCTTGGTGGCGTGGGATCATGGGCAGCCGAGATGATATGCAGGGCAGGAGTAGGAAGAATGACAATAATTGACGGTGATATTGTAACACCTGCCAATCGTAACAGGCAACTACCAGCTCTGAAGTCTACAGAGGGAATACACAAAGCAGAAGTGATGGGAGCGAGATTGAAGGATATCAATCCGGACCTTGAGCTGCAGATAATCAGTGAGTTTATTCGTGATGAGCGTATGATCGAAATACTGGAGAAGGAGAAATATGATTTTGTCGTTGATGCCATAGACACCCTCTCCCCAAAGGTATTTCTTATTTACCATTCGCTTCGTCTTAAGCTTGAGATCGTCAGCTCAATGGGTGCAGGCGGTAAGTTTGACCCCACGGCCGTAAAGGTAGCCGACATCTCCGGGACAAACTTCTGCAACCTGGCACGGATACTCAGGAAGAAGCTTCACAAGCTGGGTGTTTATGAAGGTTTTATAACAGTTTACAGTCCTGAGCCTGTTGACAAGGACAAAATAATAAGAGGCTCTCTTGAGTCCAACAAAGCCTCAAGCGTAGGTACTATCTCCTACATGCCGGCTCTTTTTGGTATTGTCTGTGCCTCTGTCGTAATACGCCGGCTGGCAGGCATACCACTGGATATCTAGCTTTTGGCCTTTGCCACTTTTGCAGTATAGCCAAGTTTTTCAAGCGCCCTCTTTAGCAGCTCCGGCCTGGTCTTGCTCGCCTGGTATTCTATTGTAACCTCTTTTGTAGTAAGGTCGCATTTGACATCCTTGACTCCCTTTTCGAAAGGGATATTCTTCATGATTGTGTTTACGCACGCTTCGCAGTCAATGCTGGTGTCGAACTTTACAGTTGCAAGGTCCTTGCTTTTGCTCTGAGCCTCTATTGACAGGGGGCCAAGCAGAAATAACAGCAGGAGGGCCAGTTTAATGTTGTTTTTCATTTTCTTACAATTTTGATTTATTTATTCGAGTGGTCTGTTAATAGCGAATCTGAAGCCGGCATATATCTTTCTGCCGTGCACCGGTCCCCATATCATTGTGGCATCGAAGTATTCACCGAATGGATCGTCGGCGGCAATGATAGGGTCATGCTGCCTGAAGTCAGTGATATTTTCAGCACCTGCATAAACACTCCATCTCTTGAAGTACCTGGTAATTTGAGCGTTCATTATCGGGTATGGATCAAATCTTTCGTGTCTCATATAGGGTTCGGGGTTATCCATTGTAGAGGGGACTCTTCCCGGGCCATTGTAGAGCAGGGTGTAATCAAACTGCCATTTACGCAGGTGTGTTGTATATGATGCTGTCAGCAGTCCTTTGTATCTTGATGTGAGAGGTTTCTCAAGCAGTTCTCCGCCAATGGTCTGTTTCGCGATGTTCCACCTCCAGGCTGCGGTTATATCAAGCCCCGAAAGAGGCTGCATCTGGGCTTCCAACTGCAATACGTTAGACCATGATGAGCCGTCAAGGTTATAGAACCTGACCTCATCAACGCTGGCATCAATATCTGTCACTATCTGGCTGATGAAGCTTGTTCGGTATACCTCACCGGTCAGCCTGAGTTCCCGTCCGCCGATGGGGATATAACCGGTAAGATTTATTCCTGCATTCCATGCCTCTTCAATATCAAGGTCTGGGTCAATAATTATGCTTCGGCTGCTTGCAAGATAGTACATGTTCTCTGCCATGACATGCACAGTGCGGAATCCTTTGCCGGCAGAGGCCCTTAATGTGATCGAAGGGGTCACTTCATACCGCATGTGAATACGTGGAGTGAATGCTGCCCCGTGTTCATCATAGAAGTCGTAACGCACCCCCGCGAGAAGCGTCATCTTTGCGGAATCAGTGTATGTGTATTGAAGGAAGATTCCGGGTACAGATTCTATAGTTTCCTGTGACAGACCAACCATAACTTCATTAAAGGGAAAAGAATAGATGCCCTGTGTCTCATCATAATGGTCGTACCTGTAGCTGGCACCGGCATCAATCGTATGCTTTTCACCAGGGTAGTACTGGTACAAAAGATTTGTGAAATAGCTCTTTTGCGTGGCATCATACATATTGTAGCCCATCCACGAGGTCACGTCATGATATGTTACGCTCTGAATCCACCCCAGTGACATATTATCGGCAGGGCCTATCATGCCTCCCAGCTTTGTGAAGGCTTCCGCCCTTTCTGTGCCGATATTGATTCCGTAACTGTCTCCCCAGGTAGGGTCAGAGTCGTTGAAGGCAAACTGTCCGCCGAGACGCTTTTCTTTCATATATTTTATACCGGACCTGAATGTGAGGTTTGTGCTAAGGTAATCCCAGCGATTGAAAAACTGGTATGTTTTTACATCCGGCTCGTCACGGAAGCCGTCGTTGTTATGATCCTTTGCCCCAGATTGTGTTGCTCCGTGGGCGAATAGCATTGTGCTCCAGTATTCATTGAGTTTCAATGATGCATTGGCATTTGATTCAAACCGTCCTGCATCGCTCACAAAGCCATTGACAAATACTTTTTCGCTGGTTGCGGGTTTCTTGTACTCAACGTTGATCTGCCCGGTTATTGACTCATTCCCGTTTCGTACAGAGGCAGTTCCCTTTGACACCTGGATTGATTCCATCCATGGTCCGGGAATATATGTAAGTCCGTAGGCGGCTCCCAGTCCGTACATTATCGGAATATTCTCAGTCAGTATCTGAGCATAAGAGCCTGCCAGACCAAGGAGTTGTATCTGTTTAGCCCCGGTGGCCGCATCGGTATAGCTGACATCAACAGAGGCATTTGTCACGAAGCTTTCTGAAAGGTTGCAGCATGCCGCCTTACAGAGCTCGGCAGCCGTAATATTCACAGTTGCGATAGTGGCCTCCCTGTCAATATGCGCACCTCTTGCGCGCCCAATGACAGTTACCTCCTCAATCAGATTGTCTTCGGCAAGAAAGATCTCAATATAATCCAGCCCTGACGCTACATTAACAGTGTCAGTCTTGTACCCGACAAAACTGACAACAAGCTTATCGCGTCCCTTTGGTCTTTTAATTGTGAAGAAGCCTGCACTGTTGGTTGAGGTACCGGTATTTGTTCCTGCCCAGACGATACTGGCTCCTGGCAGGCCGATGCTATCGGAAGATTCCTGTCCTTCAGTAATCATCACCTTGCCCTCGAGGTTGCCCTGTGCAAGGGCCAGGATAGGTG
This sequence comes from Bacteroidales bacterium, assembly GCA_025455395.1. Taxonomy (GTDB): domain Bacteria; phylum Bacteroidota; class Bacteroidia; order Bacteroidales; family VadinHA17; genus SR-FBR-E99. The sequence goes on along the minus strand of JALOMO010000041.1, from coordinate 15,378 downwards.
ACATTATTATGAATATGATCAATAAATATGGTTTCATAGGGATAAAATTTTGGTAATAGTGAATTGTTACCACGCGTTGAGATGTAGCATGCTACGTCTCTACATGCGGGTCCAAAATAACCTATGAATTTATCAGGAGATTATCTGACAATGCAGGGTTGTCAGATCACGGCCGTTACGCCGTTTCGAATCATCGGTATATGTTCTTAAGACCTTTTCGGGCTGTGCCGGTACAACAGCAATGATCATGGCAGCCAGTAAATAAGGCATTACCTCCGGTTGCACCTCAGTGCGAATGAGTTCGGCTGTGATTAGCCGTTCTGTTTCATGTGTGCAGCAGTCATCAGAAAAAATAAAGTCGTCTGTACTTTGCCGGTGAGCAGGGTTTTGAGAATTATGTATGCAGCAGGAGGACTCGTCCTCCGCACCGGCAGCATATATTTCATTTGTGCCGCAGCTGCTGCAGCTGTGCCTGACAAAGGTAAAGCCCTGACTGCCAGAAAGTACAAGGACAATCAGTATCAAAGAGATAAAAGGTGATATTTTCCTCATTTTACTCACGTAGCAAATATAAAGAATAATAATTAAATACTTCCTTATCTTAATTTATTTTAACATAATTAGGGAAATTTGCTGAACTGATAAGGCGCGATGCTGCTTCAGAATTTAATTTTGCATTTTGTATCTTTGACTGTAGGAAACCTGATTATTAATTAAAACTTGAAATCATGGGTATAGTAAAAGAATTTAAGGATTTTGCCATGAAAGGCAATGTTGTTGACATGGCTGTTGGTATCATTATAGGTGCAAGTTTTGGCAAGATCGTAACATCGCTTGTGAATGACGTTCTTATGCCTCCACTTGGAATTCTTCTTGGCAGGGTTGATTTCAGCCAGCTTAAGGTGGTTATTCAGAAAGGACAGGCTGCTGTTATGGATGGCGCTGCAGTGGTAAGTCCTGCCGTTGATCAGGTAGCGATAAGCTACGGGGCGTTCATCCAGACAATTATTGACTTCCTCATCGTAGCATTCTGTATCTTCCTTGTAATAAAAGCAATGAACAAAGCGATTGCCAAGAAGGAAGAAGTGCCTGCTGCTCCTGCAACACCTCCCCCTCCAAAAGATGAGGTTGTTCTGCTCAAAGAAATACGTGACCTGTTAAAAAAATAGCAGTAAAGGCTAGGTACCTATAATAATTGTTTACAACTTTGTGGCGATTTTAACATGGCAAGGATCAAGAAATACAGATGGTGGCACCGGCTTTTCCCTGACAGGGGATAAGGCATTTGCGTAAACCAGTTGAATAAATAAGGGTGTCTCAAAAGGACACCCTTTATATTTAAAGGATTGTTTTTCATTACTGTCTGAATCTCCGGAGGAGCATTGTCACGGAGTGACATTACAAAAAAAGCCGTCTCAATTAATTCTTGAGACGGCCTCTTATTTACTCCGGATAATTAATAACAGAACCTGTAAATGAAAGATTATTGGATGTAAAAACTGTACTCGTAGGTTAAACCATTTTCACGCAACCACCTGCGAAGTGCTTTTGCAATCTTTCTTTTCCGGAGCAGTACGATACCTATTCCTTCCGCTGATATCTGGTAGTATGTATTCATTTCAACCTGTCGAAAGGTCAAAATGCCTTTCGGTTTAAAAGTATTAATATAATTCTAACGTCCAAATTAAGACATCAGATGCGCCAATCAAAGAGCTTTTTGATATACGGAGCCCCGCAGGTGATTAATTAACCTATTTCAGCGACAGAGGTATTTGGTTAATAAAATGACAGAGAGGTGCAACCTGCATGTCTCACACAGATTTATTGAATGAGTTATTCCCCGACTATCTTTATAAGTTTTCCTGTCTGCACCTGGTCAGTAAGCTCCAGGTTATTCAACAGGGCAAGTTCATTCATCATCTCTTTTTTAACGCCGTAATATGTAAATGCGTCAGCAAGTGTCCCTGTACGCTGCACCTTTTTCACCAGGACTCTCTTCGGCTTTACATTGAGTTTTGCCGGATCATTAAGTGTTGAGAAGCTTTTCATAGCAGACTCAAACACCGGGGTATATTTTCCGAAATCAGTATCTGTAGAAACTCCGTGAAACAGGTAAATCTGGTTGTTGTAATTAATAAAGTAGGAGAGAAGCATAACCGTCTGCTGTTGTTCTGTTGACTCGTCCTGTGAGACTATCTTTGAAGTCATTGAGAGGGCAGGCATGTTGCTGACGGTTGTCTTCTTCGATTCTGATACCGTGAGGCCAAGCTGACTGACTGCATTTTGTGCTGCTTCATCAAGCGTCTTCTGATCAGTGAGAGTGAACACTATTATTGCTTTGCCGTCAGATGGTGCCATATTAACCTGCGTTGGAAGATTTTCCATTGTCCATCCAGCCGGCATTGTAAATTTGAACCTGAGATCAGGATGATAGAAAACACTTCCCTCAGCAAAGCCCTGTCGCGGATCCTCCCCGTAAACAATGCCGTCAATCATCTGCAGGTAGCTGTCTGCGTTGACCTTGAATGTTGCAGGGGTCATTTTCTGCTGCCATTCCGTTGCCTGCTGGTTTACCGAATTATACCTGTCACCCGGGTCAGGGTGTGTTGAAAGGAATGTGGGTACTCCACCCTGCGTTGCTTCCATATTCATTTTCTGGAGTACCTGGAAGAAGTCCGCCATCTTGTGTGCGTCGTAACCGATTTTTGAAGAGTATTCTACTCCGAGTCTGTCAGCTTCGCGTTCATTATCGCGGCTGAAGCTAAGGAAGAGAAGCTGCATGCCCTGCATTGCATATTCAGCATACTGTGCTAACTTCTCTGAAGCAATCATCCCTCCTATAAGCAGCAGGCTTCCGAGCTGTTGTTTGCTCTGCTGGCTTACAGAATGACGGGCTGTAATGTGCCCCATTTCGTGTCCCAGAACGCCAATGAGCTCTGCCTCATTGTTAAACTGAGCCAGGATACCCCTCGTGAGGTATATGTACCCGCCCGGTACAGCAAATGCATTCACCACAGGTGAATCAAGAATCTTAACATGATATTGAAGACCGGGGCGATGCGAGATCTTACCCATCTCATCACCCCTGGATTGGAGGAACCTCAGCAGGTTGTCATTCCGGTATTCACCGAAGGTGGCAATAACCTGCGGATCATACTGAAGGCCCATTGCAACTTCCTGCTCCTCTGACATTAACATCAGCTGCGTCTTACCCGTTACCGGGTTGACAGCACATGACCAGACCAAAGCAACAACGGCTGCTACAAGAGATACTGTGATAACAGACTTGTTCTTTTTCATAATCAGGATTTATCGTATCACTTTGAATTCTTTATGTAATGCTTTGCTGAAATATCCTTATAAATGAAAAGATTATGGTTTGCCACACCATCTTTTCCGAACATTGACCTGAGCGGCTCCCAGTTGCAGGTACCTTTGCCCATATCATCAGGAAGGCTGAATACTATCTCGTGGAGTTCCTCAACATATTGTGAGTACTCTACAATGTTTATTGGTTTGTTATATCTGGTTATCAGGTCGAGAAGATTGCCCTGAAGATCATCAAGTGTCCCATGCCATCTCGGATAATATGATAATCCAATAATGTCGAAGTCAACACCCCGGGCGATCATGTTATCGAGCCAAAATACCGACTCGGCATTCTGGCCTCCCAGGGCAATATGCATCATTATTATGATATTTGAGTTAACCTCATTAACTGCCTCTACCCCGGCCTTGAGCAACTCTGAGAGCTGATCGGGGTTTGATATATGACCATCAGGCCATAGCATGCCATGGTTGATCTCATTACCAATCTGTACCATTTCTGGCAGTGTCCCCTGCTCCTCAAGTTCCAGGAGGACCTCTTTTGTATATTGTTTGACTTTATCCCTGAGTTGCCCGAATTCAAGATTCTGCCATGCCAAAGGTTTGTTTTGTTGCTGAGGATCAGCCCAGTAGTCACTATAATGGAAGTTTAAAAGGATTTGCATACCTGCCTCTCTGGCTCTGAGGGCCATTTGTTTTGTAAAGTCCAGACCACAGAAGCCTTTGCCCGGTGAATATCCCCTTTCATTCTCAGGGTTTACAAATATCCTCAGGCGGATGCAATTAAGTCCATTCTCAGCCAGCGCCCTGACAGCATCTGTCTCCTGTCCATTTACTATGAACTTAGTGCCTCGCTCTTCCATCTGCGGAAGGAAAGATATGTCAGCGCCCAGCATAGGATTGATCTGCTTCCTGGTTTTACGGAGCTGTGATTTTTGAGGCTTGAAATACTGAAACCCGGGGTCGATAGTATGTATCTCATGTGACGACGGCCAGAGGCTGTCAGCCTTTACCTCAAGCTTAATTTTGTCCGGATTTGTTCCTGCCCGTAGAATAAATGAGAAGATGCCATCAGAGAGGGAGGCCATCCAGAATCCGGAAGTGTCTCCGTCAGGGACATACTTTAACGGAGAACTCCCGATTGTTCCGGACACCGTTGCATCACCGTCAATATAAATACGGATGGGAGTGCTGGCATTTCTAATCTCTTTTCCGGCACTGTCTGTCACGGCAACTCTTATGCGTGCCTCATCCTTTCCGTCTGCCAGCATTGTTGTCTTGTAGGCGCTCATACCAACAGACACAGGAGTGCCTGTCTCGACACTATAAAGAGGATACCAGTCCTTTGCCGGCAGGGGATTATTCCTTTGAGAAGAACATTGAATGAAGAATAATACCGAAATGGCGATTGGCAGTACCGATCTCATAATGAACAGATTTTATAATTGGGTTTAATCAGTTTTATGTGATTCAAAGGTAATAAAATGACCACAAAAAGGATTGGATCCCTGCAAATGTGATAAGTAGACCCGAAAAAAAAAGCCGGATGATCTCCGGCTCTTTTGCAGATGTTTGCGTGATTTATTTTTTGGTGAGGATAAAGTCCCTTACAGTTTTGCTGGCAGCAAGCACACTTATATTTTCATATTTCACAGTGTCATATCCCTCTTTTGTTGCGAAGATCGAATATGTGCCTGCAGGTACGCCAATGATTGCATAATAGCCCATTGTGTCAGCGTATGCTGTTGCTACTGTAGTATCCTGGTTGATCCATACCTTCGCTTCCTTAACCTTAACCTTGGCTGTGTCCTTAACCATGCCCTCGATCCTTCCGGCAGTGGTCATGTTGGCAGCCCTGATGACCGGTTTGAATATGAAGCCATTGTTATGGTTCATGTTTCCTCTAAGGACAAATGACCTTGAAAGGTCAACATCGAGAAGAAGTTCTTCAGTGAGACCACCGGAAACATTCAGTGCCGGTGAAATGAAGATCTTGATGCCTGTCTGTTCACCGCTTGGAACCTTTACCTTATATGGATCTTCAAAATCCTTAAGCTTAAGGCCTGCTTCCATAACATAAAGCCTTATCAGGTCATATTCACCGTCCTCGATCTCCATGTCGATCAGTGTATGAGTAAGGCCGTTCCTCAGATCTATCAGGTCTATGGTAACGGTATCATCAGATAAAATCATAAAAGGATTGCCGTCGGGAACTCCGTCACCCGTTCTCCTGATCTCAACCTTTGTTATGGTTACTGTGGCAGACTCAATATAACTGATGTCAAACGGATCATCGGTGACCTTAACGACCAGCCTGCTCTTTCCGTCAACATTTGCGTCATCGCCATTATTCATGGCCTCATTGCAGCCGCTCATAATTAATGCACTGGCAGCCAGCATGGAAAAAATCAGATTCTTCATAGTTATTTAATTTTGGTTTTATTACAGTTTAGGCCTGCAAGTAAGAAACAGTAAATGAAGATTTGATGAAATTCATTTAAAAATATGATCTTTGGATGAGGAATAACCAGGAATATGGAGGCAAAACTTCTTTACAGGATCCATGTTACGGGCAGGGTGCAGGGAGTGGGATTCAGATGGAGTGCATCTTATGAGGCAAAGCGACTCGGTATAAGGGGGTATGTAAAAAACCTGCCTGACGGAACCGTCTTTATCGAAGCGGAGGGAAACCAGGAGCAACTGAATGATTTTCTCGGTTGGTGCAACCGGGGACCCGGAATAGGATTAGTAAGAGATGTCTCAGTGGAATCCGGGCCTCCTTTCAATTACACTGATTTCAGGATTGAACACTGATATCCCGTCTAGTGTCGTGGGATCAGTCTTACAGTGGTGATGGAATGATGATATTGAAATACAAATAAATATGATTATGGAATATTATTTCAGCAAGACAATTACCGGATCATTTGATGAGGCTGTCAGCAAGGTGACAGAGGCTCTTGACAGTGAGGGCTTCGGGATAATCACAAGAATTATCATGCATGAGAAACTGAAGGAGAAGCTGGGTGTTGATTTCAAGAAATATGTTATCCTCGGTGCCTGTAATCCGCCTCTTGCATACAAGGCTTTGCTTGCTGAAGACAAGATCGGCACAATGCTTCCATGCAATGTGCTTGTTATTGAACAGGGGAGAGACAAGGTTGAGGTGGCAGCCGTCAACCCGGTAGCTTCAATGTCAGCAGTCCGGAATCCCTCCCTTGGAGATGTGGCAGGTGATGTTACCGGAAGACTTAAAAGGGTTATTGAAAAACTTCAATAAGAGGCTACTCAGAAATTTTCTCCAGAACGAACAGCCTGTAGGTCTTTTCATTTGTGAACCTTTCCGGATTGATTCTTGAGGATTCCTTATAAACCTTCTTGTCTATCCATTCCCTCAGTTTACCCGTAAGGTAGAAGAGGCCCGGTTTTTTAAACCGGAACTTTTCATATCCATAGTGTTTAAGCGGCAACAGCAGACGTTCAACATACATATGAACGAAACGAAGGGTGGGGAGAATGTGCGGGGTGATGTCAATCTCATGCTTTATGGTCCATTTGTTTTCACTGACCATCTGGCGGAAATCCTCTATCAGATGAGGCTTCTTTCCAGGGATGGAGTCATCCCTCCTGAAATAATCCACAATTATCCATTTCCCGCCGGGGGTAATTATCTCTTCAGTTTTCCTGAAGGCCTCAGAAAGGTTGATGTACTGAAGTGACTCGGAATTTATGACTGTACCGTATTTCTTTGATGATACATACTCTTCAAACTTGCATCTATGGCTTTCCAGAAAAGGAAAATTCTTGTTTATGAACTCTATCTGGCTTTCATTTGGGGTAAGTACCTCTACCTGCATCCCTTTATCATGTAACATTTCTGCAAGCGCCCCAAGTCCGCAACCCACGTCAAGCACAGGTTTTCCTATGTCATGAATATGCTCCATTATCATTTCTGCATATCTCTTCTGAGCTGCCTCAAGCATGTTCAGCGAAATATCTTCTGGCTTAATCTCCGGGTTATCAAAATAACCGTAATGCAGCATTTTATTAGTCAGAATTTTTGAATATAGATACAGTTCAAGGTCATAAGACGATTTTTCATATTTCGAATTTTCCCGTTTGAATCTTGCTGCCCTGAACCACTCCAACGGATTGATGAAGGGACTTAAGTACTTCAATTTCATATAATTAATGATTTATTGCACCAGGTACTTGACCAGACAAGCTTACTCCTTGTCCGTATCTCGACGAAGGTAGAAATTCTTTTTTCTCAATTCCTCACAGCATGCACTCTTTTACCTCTGTGCACCACTGATCATGATGCATTACAATTTCTGATCCCAGGTTATCAAGGTATTCCTTCCCATTTTTCAGATACTCTTCAGTTTCAAAGTAAGTGGTAAGTTCACACAGGGTGTCAAGCAGGTAGTTGTTGCTATCGGTGACTATTTTTCTGAACCGGTTATTCATCTCAATAATATTATGATCCAAAGTGCAGGAATGAGCATGAACCTGGAAAAAGTTTCTTGCCCACTTTGATATATTGGCAAGTCCATGTGCATCTATGATCCAGTGACCGAAGCACATCATAACAGTAATATACAGATCGTTAAGCGATTGTGTATTGAAATCATAGTCGAGATAACCTGCTGATTCCTTCAGCCGCCCCTGTTCCCGCAGCTCCTTCTCTACACGGGTATCAAAGTTGGGCATCAACTTCAGAAATGTCACAGGGGTATAACCGTCAGTACAGATTTTTCTAAGGAAATCGAGGTTCTCCCTGAGCGAGAGGAAAGTTGTATCCGGCTGAAACAGCATGAATCCATAGTCAAAACCGATTCCCAGATCCTTCAGGATTTTTATACCTCTCAGGGTTTCTTTGACTGTCAGTTTCTTATTTAGTCTCTTCAATCCATCGTCTGTCCCGTCTTCGATGCCGATGAAAACAAGAAAGAGGCCATGCTTTTTCAGCATTGCAAACAAGTTTTCACTAATTTCATCAGGCCTGCAGTTTATTTTCCAGAGTATCTTATCATATAAATCTATCTTCTCCAGCTCGTTACAGAACGAGGTTATCCATTCATTACCTCCTGCAGCTTTTACCGGGAAGTCATCATCCTGGAAGAGGAATACCGTACAACCCTTCTCTTTGTACAGATGTTCAATTTCAGAGACTACCAATCGGGCTTTCCTGATACGTTTCTGCGGTCCGCCTGGTGTCATGTAGAACTCCCGCGTGTTGCAGAATGAGCAATCATGAACGCATCCGCGGCCTGCAATGATTGTGGCAAACTTCCTGCCGGCGACATAGTTCATCAGAGGCCTTCTTGCCGGAAATGGGAACCTGTCAAGATCTTTCTCTAATGGTCGGAGTGGTGTTTTAACTATCTTTCCGTTCTGCCTGTATGCCAGGCTTTGCAGTTGTGTCCAGTCACCTCCTTCATTTAAGTTTTTTACGAGTTCGAGGAAAGTATCTTCACCTTCGAACCTTACAATAGAATCGAGCTCCGCAATAAGATTGAAAAGCTCGTCGGGGTGAAGGCTTGCATAATAACCCCCGGCTGTGAAGTGGCATGATATCCCTCCTTTCCTGAGAACACTTGCCAGGGCTGCAAATTCACTGATGTAGCTGTCAAAGATCACCGAAAAACCTACAACCAGCGGATTGTGTCTTCTGAGATTGAAAAGGATCTCTTCACTTTCATAGCGGAAGTCAATCATCCTTGTTTCAAATCCCTCACCTCTCAGTACAGATGACAGGTATCCGGCTCCGAGATGGTCATATTCCCCGAAGGCAATTAGAATAACAGGATTTGACTGAGGCATTACCTCCTGCTCTCGAGATTGTTGAGCAGTTCAATATAATGACCATAAAGGGCTGCCTGCGACAGTGCGATAGCCCTGAGGTGGTCAAGATAATGTATTGTCAGTCCTTTCATCTGAGCAGGTGTAAGACCACACAGTGAAAGCATATACCATTCTTCCATTTTGAATTTGGGAGGAATTGGCAATCTTGTAACTTCTGATTCATTAGATTCGCTCATGACTTCAGTTTTTGGTTCAACGAATAAAACTTATCGGATACCGGCTCTTTCACCGGTCAGCAAATCATATCCGGGTACATCTGTCAGTAACTTCCATTCAGGGTCAACCTTAGTAAGATTCAGTGAGAAGCTTGAAGGGTTTATAACCAGTTGGTCTACCAGGGCAATAGCTTCATCATATTTACCTGTAAGAAGATATATTTTAGCCAGGGTTACCTCCATCTCGCTTTTCATCATGGCATCCATGCCTGAAAGCTCAACAGCCATTTTCCCTGATGAGATTGCCTCATCCATTCGACCTGCTCCAGCATACGCAAGCCCGCAGTAAGCGTAAGCATAAGGGTTATCAGGATAGTCGGCAACCATTTGTTTCAAAATGACCAGCGCGGTATCATTGTACATGCAGGACATTCTTTCATCATTTAGAAGCTTGTATATACTGCTTTCGACAAGGAATTGCAGACCGGGGAAGCCAAAATCAGCATCTGTTGAAACGCTTGCCAGCTTCAACGCTTCCTCGTATTTTCCTTCGTAGACAGAAAAGATGATCTTGTGATATTGCATCCTCTCACCTGTTCTTGCCGCTGCACTGTCAAGCACATCTCCGGCCAGATCTGTGTCTCCATATTTCATTATCAGGCTTTCTATGAGGTTATAGTAGGGGCCTGACCATTCCGGCATAGCCTCTGTTGCCTTCTGATGGTAATATATTGAAGTGTCATAGCTGTGGAGGTAAAAGAATGAGAGACCGATATTGGTCAGTGTCAACGCATCATGAGGTTCCTCCTCAATGACTTTCATTATCAGGTCTTGCGAGCTTTTCCAGTCACCCATCTTACGGTAAACCAGCGACATGTAGAAGAGTGGCTGGTAATTAGCAGGGTCCTGTCTGGAGGCAGACCTGAAGTGTGCAAGGGCTTTCTGGTAGTCAGTGCTGCAATAATAATAGTAGAATCCGAGTGCCACCTGTGCGTCTACAAGATCTTTGTCAATCTCAAGTGCCCTGTCAATATCAGTTTTGCATTTCTTTACATGTGATTCATCGAGGTGACCGGTATAATACCCCCATGAACGGGCGATAGCACGTCTTGCATATGCAAGCGCAAACAGAGGATCTTCTTCAATTGCCTTGTCATACATGATTATTGCTGAGCCAAAGCTTATCGAGTCAATATATCTGTTGCCCAGCAAGACATAGTTCAATGCATTGTTTGACATAACGTTGGCAGAGAGATAATTCATATATGCAACAGGGTTCCTCGTTGGTTTCTTCTCGATCTTTGCCTTTTCTTCCGGGGAGATAACGGCCTTCAGCACTAAAGCGGTATTGGTGGCTATCTCACTCTGCATCTGGAACACATCACCCCAGGTGCCCTCAAAAAGCTCTCCCCACAACTGCTCATCCTTCCTGGCATTAAAAAGTTTAATGCTTGCCCTGAACTGGTCGCCGGCGATCTGGTAGGTGCCCTCAATTATGTAATTGACATTGATCTCCCGCCTTATTGAAGGAAGGGATTTCCTGGAGCCCTTGTACCGCATCACAGAGGTCCTTGACCTGACCTCCAGGTCGCTGATATTGTAGAGCTGGGAGATTAATTCATCAGTCAGCGCATCTCCAAGCCAGGAGTGTTCACTTGAGCTGCCTATATTTTCAAAGGGAAGAACTGCTATGGTCTTCTCGCTGTTCCTGGCATAAATCTTAAATACAGAATAAAGCCCGGCGGTGAGCAGTAAGATTGCTGCGATGGCAATGATTCTCTTTAGCCATCTCCCCGATAATACATAAGGCTTGTTTTTCTCCTGCGGTTTCTTTATTTCCGGCTCTTCCCATGGTTCCTTCTGCAAGGGTTTTTCTTTGGGCGCTGTACCCTGGTGGGTCTGCAGGGAAGTGATTATTTCTCTGACAGCATTTGCGGTTTTGTTTATCTGGTTACGGTACTTTGTGCCGTTCAGGTTCTTCTTTTCATCATCTGCAGGTGTAAGCGGTCTGTTGACGCCTGGCTCCCTGTAGATGAAATCAATAGCCCTGAGAACTCCTCCCAACTCATTTTCAAGCAATTCCCTGTCCGGATTATCGAGCTCATGTATACGCACTGGCAGTATCCTGCTTCCTACGTTACCGCTGTGCAGGGTTACTTTCAGGCCATACCTGTCTTGCCCGGCCTCTCTTATAAATGCCCTGAATTCATGTTCCCAGGCAAATGATTTAGGATCACAGTATGTACGTGAGATTATCGGTATGAACACCAGGCTTCTGAGCTTTTCGGTAAGCGATGCGTCAACATCGTGTGTCTCAAGCAGACCGTCGTGAGGGTTAATATCGAAATATGTGCTTACCTCTTCCTTGAATGTTGATTCGAGCTCTGTCTTCAGTGCCTCGACAAATTCGCTGACCCACCTGTCGCCTTTGTTATCCTTCTGGCGATAGCTGATGAAGATGTCATATTCAAAACCATGAACAATGCTTGACATCCTTCCTCTGATTAGTATAATGTCAAAGTTAAACCTTAGAAGAGCTAAATGCAAATAATAATCAGACCCTTACGCCAATAACAGTTATGTCATCTGTCTGATCTTCATTGCCCCCTTCTCTCCATCGTTCAATCTCTTCATAGAGTTTGTCGCCCTGTTCTGGCATAGGAAGAGAGTGGATTGCAAGCAGGAAATCACCAAGTCTTTTCCTGTTGTACCTCTTATGCCCGTGGCCTGACTGATCGGCGAATCCGTCCGAGCTAAGATAAATCGCATCACCAGGCTTAAGCTGAAGGGAGCCCGTCTTGAAGTCATATTCATGGTGATCGTCTTGTTCTTGCTCTCTCTTTTCGCATTTCACTGCCGTTATCTTTCCTTCTGTGATATGAAAGAGACAGTTACCTTTTCCGGAAAAGGCCATATTTTTGGTTCTTGCATTCAGACAGCACAGGATGATATCCATATCGTCAGAGACCCCTGTTTCCTCCAGTTCCTTTCTCAGGAACCTATGGACTCGTGAAAAGAGGTGGGAGAGTATTTCAGACGGCTCAGTGATCTTAAGGACGTTGACCCCCTGGTCGAGGGTGCCATAACCGAGGGTGCTGATCAACGCACCCGGTATGCCATGCCCTGTGCAATCAGCTAGGGCAAAGATTATCAGATCGCCCTGGTTGCTGAAGAAATAGAAGTCACCACTTACAATATCCTTTGGTTTAAAAAGTACAAAGCTGTCGGGGAAACACTCCCTGATGTAAAGATCATCAGGAAGGAATGTCTTCTGGATATGCCTGGCATAGTTGTAGCTGCCCTGCACTTCTCCGATAGTCACTTTAATCTTTTCATCAACTGCTTTGATCTTTTCACTTATTTCAGGTGAAGCTGAGGCAAGGGATTTGATCTCATTGCTTAGTTCATTTGTTTCGCAAAGAAGCTTATAGATACTGCTTTGGGGTTTGATAGCATATGACAGGTTGGTGATAAGGCCGGGAGAGGCAGGGAAGGCCTCATATTCAATGTCCCTGAGAATAGCCGGTATCAGTCGCACCAGGGCGCGATCCTTCTCTTTTTCTGCTTCTTCAAGCTCATTATAAGGTATCAGGCCCGGATGAGTCTTTTTATCCACATCCTTATATATGCCCTGCCTCCATCCGTGAAGTCTTTTTTCCCAGCTCCACCTGAGATGTTCAACCCTTGCCATCGTTTCAACCTGTTCATCATTCAGGTGCAAAACAACAGGCTTGAATCCCTTCTTTACAGGTCTGATCTTATACCCTATAGAAAGGAGCTTGGTCGGGATATGGGCAGCATTATCTATATTCGAATATTTCAGCTCTTCCGGCAGTTCCTCAAATACGGGAATATTAATCTCTCCGTCGTCTGAGGCACTACGGCCATTGCCTATCAGATTGTGCCTGTATCTGGAATGAATTACCCGTGCTATTTTCCTGATCACCGTCATGTTCACCCCCATAAGCTCCTCGTTCCTGATGATCTCATATCCTGCTTCTTTAGCTATGGCGGGGATCAGGTAATTTATTTCAATGAAGAATTCCCTGTTCACTTCCCGCTTGTCCTTATCAGCAAATCTGTCAAGATCCATTTTCACCATAGAGGTAATTTCACTCTCGGTTATTATGCATGTCCTGCAGAAACCCTCATAATGACGCAGGTATAGATTGAGCGACTTAAGCTTCTCCTGAACAAAGAAGGCATATTCTTGCCAGAATGATTTTTCAGCTTTTTTGAAGGATGTTGATTTTTTCCCCGGAGTTTGGGAAAGTACAGCCTGTCTGAGAAGGTGTGCTGCTTCCCTTGCGAGACCATCTGCAACGGGATTTACGAAGTCTGCCAGGTATTCATAGTCATCACCCTCTTTTTCCTTGATCAGTCTTTCAGAGGGATCATATATGTTTCCTGGCCACATCAGGTTCTGATATTTATTAACTGTAGGGAAGCAATATTATTCGGACTGATCGAGGCCATTTTCATCCGGATAATACTCCTCCGGTTCAGTCTCAACATATTCGAAAGGAAACCTGACCATCTGAGAGATCTCCATGCCAGCCTCAAGCATATCATTATCATACTTTTCATGATACCATCTTACTGAGGCATTTATTTCCCTGGCACGTATCCGGGCAATGATTTTGCAGATATCTAAAATAAACTTTCCGGAGGAAGAGTTGAAATAGTCGAAGTTTAGATTAAATACATATTCATCATTCCCCTTACCTGCAGGTTTGAGGTGTGAGTCGAGCTCATTCAGCCAACTGATGATCTGACCGTAAAACTCCCTGGAATCCTGGGGTCTTGACTCTCCGGAAATCTCAAAAACTCTCTTCTCATGGTCAAGAGTGACTCCGGGAGTGAATGTGGTAGGGTCGATGATTAACTTCTCCATTAATAACCTGTTACTATGATTCGCAGATCAGGTCTAAAATCAGACTGCCAGATTCCCTCAGCTGGTTTAGCCTGAAAATATTTCTGTGAAATCATAATTATTATTAATTTAAATCGCTCCAAACAAAGTTAAGTTATTATATTAGATTGGTTTAAAATCGTCATGAAAAATTATATGGGGGCTTTATTATCTAAAGCTGCTGAATAATGAGTGAACCGATACTAAAAGCCTTAATTCAATTATTTGCGCTGATCAGCGATGTCCACGCTGAAACCGTTATCTCAAGCCGGGGGCGGGATATTGTAAGACTCTTTCTGGCCAGGCAGCTGAACAATGAACTTGTTCTGAAATATCTGGCAATGTTTGATGATTATCTCAGGCTTTACCATCAGGAACATATCTCCAGGGGAACATTAAAGGAGAGGAAGCGGACCTCACTGACGGCCATGAGGATACTCTCAAAATGCGAAAAGATAAATGAGGAGCTTCATCAGAGACAGAAGATCTATGTCATGGTCCAGCTGATGGACTTCATCTCTTTCAGTGAGACTGTGACTGAGCAGGAGATGGACTTCCTTGGGCTGGTAGCGACAGCTTTTAATATTGAGACGAGAGAGTATGAAAACATAAAAACATTTGTTCTGGGCCCTGGAGATATGGAACCTGAGAGAAACAGGCTGATGATCATTGATAGCGAAAAAAACTGGGACCGGAAAGAGATAAAACATATATGTAAGGAAAACCTGAAGGGTCGTTTGCTCTTCCTGCACATTTTAAGTACAAATACACTTATTATGCGCTATACGGGAGGGGAAGATATGTTTCTGAACGGACAGAACATCTTCCCGGGCAGAACATATGTCTTTGACCACGGTTCTTCAATCAGGGGCTCCGTCACAGGGGCTGTATATTACAATGATGTGGCGGGCGTTTTTACCGGAGAGGCTTTTAAACTCAAGGTATCATTGGATGCAAGGGATATCTCACTAAAGTTCAGGAATAGTGACAGCGGGCTGCAGAAGCTTAATTTTCATGAAGAGTCAGGCAGGCTTGTTGCAATCATGGGAGGAAGCGGGGTTGGGAAATCAACCCTCATGAATATTCTTAGCGGAGTAACCGTACCTGATACCGGTG